>CALGJS010000251.1 GCA_937927835.1 uncultured Saprospiraceae bacterium
GCCAGATTAAAATGCAGGTCCCGATCATTCGGTGAATCCTTTAATGCTCTTAAAAAATCTTTGATCGCACCCGAGTAATCATGTCGATTAAATTTCGCAACGCCAGTTTGCTTAAAAGGTTGCTCATTCCATTGTCGCTCCTCGTATAAAGATTGATCGTAGGCCGTTGGTGCTTCCTCTTGACGTTCATCATATGCCTGCGTTCGCTGTCGTCGATTAGGTCGGTCCCGTCTTTCCTCTTTAGGTCGATTAAAATTATATCGATTGTCAAATTCCTCCTGCGGCATTGCCATAAACAAGATCGCATCCATCAAACCAATAATTGCTGGTAACATAATCAGTGGCGCACCCTCTTCCCAAAATAAAAATCCAGAAAACATCGCTAAACTAAAATGAAGAATACCCTTCAATTTTTGTCCCAAATAAAATCGATGAACCCCGTATAATCCCAGAGTCAATGCCAAAACCGTCGTTACATGCTTACGTTTCATGAAAAAAAATTATGGATGAATACTACACAGTGCCTTCAGGGTAAAAAAAGATATTTAAAGGGGAAGATATCCAGTTTTAAAAGTATACACTATTATATACACTAAACTAGCCCTCAAAGTTCGTATAAAACAAGTATTAATATAACTCAAAAACAAGAATTTATAGTATGTCTGTTTTTAAAGAACCCGTTTTTATATTTTTAATGTGAATCAGGCGTTGAAGTTAAGCTTCGTACCTCCGCTACCCAAAATTTAGAAATCAACTAATCCACACATCTCCAGAATCCTGTATGGATTCCATGTTTATAAAACCCATCCTCCAATCTTAACCCCGACTGCGTAGCGTGTCGCACAAATCCGCACATCCACAAATCCGCCAGCCCGTCCGCTTTCGCGGTGCCTTCCCTCGTCGCGCTGTCGCACGCCGCCCTCCTTTCAGTCGGGATCGGTCAGTTATCCGCAAATCAAAAAATCCGCATATCCCCCCATCCGCACATTAGAATAGCTTATCTTTACCAATGAAAACAAACACCAAGATACTTTGATTGACTATAAAATTCCTGTTAATATAGCAGATCTCCAATACTATGAGTATGAAAAGCCTGTACAATTAGAATCAGGTGTCCTTTTACCCCAGCTCAAAATTGGTTATCACACCTTTGGTACCCTTAACAAAAGCCGAGACAATGTTATTTGGGTTTGTCATGCCCTGACCGCAAATTCTGACGTCCGCGAATGGTGGGGAGGAATGTTAGGTGCAGGAAAACTCTTCGATACCGATAAATACTTTGTGGTTTGTGCCAATATCCTTGGTTCTTGCTATGGGACGACAGGACCACGTAGTCGAAATCCCAAAGATTATATTTCTTATGGATTAGAGTTTCCTTATTTTACGATACGTGATATTGCCAAAGTACATCTCTTGCTAAGAGACCACCTGAATATTGAAGACATCGCGCTCTTAATTGGAGGATCTTGTGGTGGACATCAATGCTTAGAAATGGCGCTCGTAGATCCTAGCCGAGTTAAAAATATGGCGCTCCTCGTTACCTCTGCCCGCGAATCTGCTTGGGCAATCGCTATTCACGAAGCAGGCCGAATGGCACTTTTTGCCGATCCGACTTTTCGAGAAAATAAAGACCGTGCTGGTGCTATTGGACTAAAAGCCGCTCGTGCACAAGCGCTCCTCGGATACCGAACCATCCAAGCCTATGTCCGAGACCAAACGGATAGAGAAGATGATAAGATAGATGAGTTCAAAGCCGCTAGCTATGTACAGTATCAAGGAACCAAGTTAGAGCGTCGATTCTATGCGCAATGCTACTACTATTTATTAAAAGCATTAGATAGCCACAATATCGGTCGTAACCGAAATGGAATCGAAGTGGCGCTCAAACAGCTAACCATGCCGACAGTAGTTATTGGGATCGATTCAGACATGCTGATCCCCATTCCTTTCCAACAAATGCTAGCCGATCACCTACCCAATGGACAGTTTCGTGGAATCTCTTCAGATTATGGTCACGACGGCTTCCTCATTGAAATCGAAGCAATCACCAAAGTGATCCGCGCCGCTTTGCCTCAAATATAGTAAGCGACTAGTGGTAGCGCCTTGGCGCCGGGGCGAGTAAGGGCGAGTAAGGGCGAGTAAGGGCGAATTGCAATTCGCCCCAACCGCCCCAACCGCCCAATCAACGCCTCTTCCAAAAAAATTACTACCTTTGATATACAAACTCCAAAGACTGTCAACACCTCCCAAAATCCTATCAAAAAAGTAAAACCTCATACGAGAAAATTATTATCCATGAAAAAGATCATTTTCGGTGCGACCATTATTCTTTTAAGTCTCTTTGCTTGCGACACCCTCAAAAAAACATCACAACCCATCCAAACTAGAGTTGATATCGAAACACCACGGTTAGCGGTTTTGATCTCTATTGATCAAATGCAGCGGGAATATATTGACCGTTTTGGAGATCAGTTCAACGCTGGATTTCGACGACTCTTAGATGAAGGAGCCGTTTTTAGCAATGCCAATTATCAGCATGCCATCACCGGGACCGCGCCTGGACATGCGACTCTTTCTACCGGTTGTCATCCTGCTAAACATGGGATTATGGGTAACAATTTTTTTACGCCCGGAGGAACAGACTTTAAGATGGCCTATGCCGTCACAGATACTTCCACCACATTGGTAGGACTAGAAGATAATGATAAAAAAATCTACGGATCTTCTCCTTTCAATTTGGAAGTACCTGCCTTGGGAGATTGGCTCAAGTCTCTTCATTCAGAAGCAAAAGTTTATTCGGTAGCTTTCAAAGATCGTTCTGCTACCTTGATGGGAGGATTGAATGCCGATCGTGCTTTTTGGTTTAATCAGCCGACCACACGGATGGTTTCTTCTTCTTATTATAAATCTGAATTTCCGGATTGGACCAACTATTATATTGGTAAAGAAATTATGAAAGCACCGCTGGAAAAAGGCTGGAAAAAGCTGCTTCCGGAAGAAGAATACAGCGCCTCGCGGGAAGATGATTTTCCGTATGAGTTAGGGACACAACGAACAACGTTCCCGCATACGCTATTCAGTTTTATGCCA
Organism: uncultured Saprospiraceae bacterium; assembly: GCA_937927835.1. Lineage (GTDB taxonomy): Bacteria > Bacteroidota > Bacteroidia > Chitinophagales > Saprospiraceae > JALZUU01. The sequence continues at coordinate 3,091 of CALGJS010000251.1, forward strand.
CCGGCTTCCAATGCTTCTTATGAAGCACGCAAAGGAATGTTGCTGTGGAATTCTCCACTCGGTGATGCCTACACTTTAGAATTTGCGAAAGCGATTATTGAAAATGAACGACTAGGAATGGATGAGGTTCCTGATTTGCTTTTCGTGGGCTGTTCGGTGGCAGATAAAATTGGACATCAATATGGACCTTATAGTCAGGAAGTGCAGGATTATTATCTACGACTTGATCAGTACCTCGGTAATTTTTTCGCTTATCTCGATGAACGGATTGGTAAAGAAAATTATTACGTTGCGCTTTCTGCTGATCATGGGGTAGTGCCGATTCCAGAAGAGTTGATACGTAGAGGAATTGATGCACAACGAATTACCAGTCGGGATTATGGAATTATGATTGATTCTATCGAAGCACGTTTACAAAGGGAACTAGGATTGGAAAAGGATTTTATTAAAATTGCCAACTATCAGGGATTTGCACTCGACTACGCAGAAGCAACTAGCAAAGGAATCCTGGAAAAAGACTTACAAAGAAAAGTAGCCAGTGCCGTTGATACCTTACCTTTTGTAGAAGACGTATATCTTCCAGAAGAATTGATGTTGGCCACCAATACGAAAAAAGACATTAGTTTTTTCCGTAACAATTATCGTCCAGATCGCGGTGTAGAAATAAAAATTCGCTTTTCAGAATACGCCCTCGTAGGCGGTCGTACCAACGGAACCAGTCATGGTACCGTCTATAGTTATGATACCAACGTTCCGGTCATCTTTATGGGCCCTCAAGTAAAATCTCAACCTTTCTCCCAGTCTGCTGGAATCGTAGATATCGCACCAACCCTAGCACGAATTCTAAATATCAACACCCCAATAAATATTGATGGTCGACCTTTGGATTATATCTTTAATAAAAAAATGGAAAAGGAAGAGAAAAAATCAGGAGAGCGATAAAGAATGAATATGCTCTTAATCAAAAAGCGGTTACTAGATTTTTCACTCAAGTCCCTACGTCAAAAAAGTCGCATATCATAACGGTAGAAGAGCGCCAATCGTCCGGCAACCGTTAGCCAAACACGCCAGAAGAGCATCCACACATCAATAAATCCGCACATCTATCGAAGAAATCCCTGCACATCCTCCTCAATCGTTACACCCATCTGCTGGGCCTGTAATAAATCTCGCTTAGCTGCATCTCGTTGATTCATTCCAGCATAAGTACGACCTCTTTGATAATAAAATATATTCCGAGGATCTAGTTGAATAGCACGAGTAAACGATTTGATACTTTCAGGATTATTGCCAGTTACTCTTTCAAGCAATCCTTTTTCATACCACATCTCTGAGTTGTTAGGTTTTAAAGAAAGATATTTATTGATGTCTTGGATCGCTTCTTGAAATTTGTCTTGCTGACTATAAGCTAAAGATCGATTAAGGTAGGCATTGGCAAATTCAGGGTCAGCGGCAATCCCTGCATTGAGGGCGTTCAGTGCACCTCCAATATTTCCTTGAGCACCTAATGCCGCTCCGAGATTGACATGGTACTCTGCCTTTTCATTATCCAACGAGATGGCCTTACGGTAATCGTTGATGGCTGGTCCAACATTATTCATATCAAAATAAGTCTTACCACGACTATTATATAAATCACCTTTGGAGCCATTTATTTTGATAGCACTATTATAATCTGCTAATGCTTTTTGAAATTGTTTTCGTTCTCGATAATAAAATCCACGGTTACCATAAGGAAGGGTAGTGGTCTTTACATTTTCAATAGCGTGTGTCCATAAGGTCTCTCCATTTTTCCAAGTTTTGATTTGTTGGAAACTTAAAAAAGCACAAACGACTAAAAAAGCCATTAAACCATATTTTAAAATATTTGCCTTTTTTATATCCTGCTTATTTAATTTATCATAATAATAACCAGCGATAAAAAACAATCCTAGATAAGGAATATACGTAAAACGATCTGCAATAAAACCTTGTCCGGCTCCAAGTATTTGCAACATAAAAACAACATTAAAAAAGAAAACTAAAAACCCAAATACCATGCCCTTCATCTCTTTTTTAAATGCCCAAAAGGCTGCACCGACCGTACCAAGTCCTATAAAAGGTGCCACATAAAAATGCCAAGTCAACTCTTTAGGATAAGGGTACATCGCCACCATTTTATAAGGTATGACAGACTTAATCAAATAAACAACCCAAGAATATCCACCAATTAATAAACGGTCAAAAAAGTTGTACTGCGTTACATCGTCCGCCAAACTCCCTACCTGGGATAAACCCCAAATTCCTAATAATCCAAATCCTAAAGAGAATGCGAAAAACGGTATTTTTTCAATAATAGATTTGGAATCCAATGGTCGCTTAAAATAATAATCGACAGCTAACATGGTCAACGGTAAAGCTACGGCCTGAATTTTTGACAACAAGGAAAAGAAAAACAAACCAAGTGCAATCCAAACCAATTTTTTATTTTTTAATCCTTCTGCCACATATCGAGTATACAAACATAAAGCGCCTAAATAGAACGCTCCAAATAAAACATCTTTTCGTTCTGTAATCCAAGCAACACTTTCTACACGCATCGGATGAATCCCAAATAAGAGTGCCACCAACATGGCAGCCATCGGGCTCAGTCGCATTAACAACATCAGTCGATAGACCAAAAAAGTACAAATTAAATGGAGAATTAAATTATTGACATGATAAAGGGTAGCATCTAATCCGACAAAGTGTTTCTCAACCGCAAAAGTGAAAATGGTCAGTGGATTATAGTTTCCAATCACAAGACCTTTTTCGTAATGGAAAATATTTTTTACACTTTCCCAGTTAAATACTTCGAGGTTAACATTCTCAATAATATTGACATCATCATCCCAGTTGACAAAATCGTTGGACAACGAAGGGATAAATACCACGAGGGTAACGATCAACACGATGAGGAGCGGAAGTAGTTGATTAGAAGAAGTAGACTTAGACTTCTTTTTTACCGCTTTTTTACTTCCAGAAGATTTAGCGATCTTTACTTTCTTAGTTTTTTTAGGTTGCTTCGCAGCCATAAGAGAAAAATTAGGTGATGTTGATATGGAAGCTGTTTAAAAACCAAGCACTTATTCTTCACTTTTTGTGAACATTCTTAAACAGCTTCAAAGTTGTTACGTGTTTAGGTGCAAGCCCGTTACAAAATTATATCACAAAATAAAGGATATTTGCGAATATTCCCCACTTCTTTCTTTAATTAAGAGCTTGTCCAAAATTTCATGATTGTGCGAAATTGAGAAAATTTTGTTTTGAATAAGGCAAAAAACACAGGCAATGCCTTAGCATCCTGCGCAAGCTTGTGCTAGTAGCACAAAAAGCGAGAGCAAAAAGGCTTTTTAACCCTGCCCGATCTGACGATCCCCGCTCGACTGATGTCATCGGGCGAGAGTCAGGCGGGGAAATTCAGAATGAAATTTGCCAATTGCAGCCAATTAATGGAAGTTTAGACAAGCTCTAAATGGAGGGTTTCTTATACTGTGTGTTTTAAAGAAAAAGAAAGTCAATAAATAAAATAACCTGTGACGCTTTTTTGGCGTTAGCATTATGTAATACGGGACTGATTAACCGATCAACTAATTAACATCTACTTAAATGCATTGTGGTTAATTATCTGAACACTGTTAAACAAAAAGACCCTATAGATTCACAAAAAAGCGTTATGAAAAAATTACTAACTAGATCCAGCATTATATTACTTCTCCTATTTGCATTCGTCAATGTGATGGTTTACAACCATGCGTGGCAACTCACTCATTTTGCAGAAAAGACGGATTTTGTAAAGAAGAAACCAGAAGAATAT
>CALGJS010000252.1 GCA_937927835.1 uncultured Saprospiraceae bacterium
AATCAAAACAAAAAAGCCCCCCATTACCGAAGCAACGAGAGGCCGTCCCAAAAACTGATTTTAAATAACTTAAAACAGCTTTTGTTTAACACACAATCACCTAAGTCTTAAGTTTCTGAGAACTATTTTTTTTTATTCGTATTCAGTAGTAAGTTTGATATTTTGCAATATCGGTTTGCTTGGGAGAAAGCCGGGGAGGGGATGTAAATCTTCAGTTATAAAAATTGTAGTGGCTGTTTCCTAAGCCTTTTTTGTAAGTTGTAATTTCAGTTGTAAAAATTGTAATGGCTGTTTCCTAAGCCTTTTTGTAAGTTGTAATTTCAGTTATAAAAATTGTGGTGGCTGTTTCCTAAGCCTTTTTTGTAAGTTGTAAGTAAGTCTGTTTGATGATTCAAATTTAAGGCAATCCACAGTTGGAATACATACCCTATTAACGGTAATATAAATATGAAAAAAAATAACCTTTGTTTAATGTTGACTATCATTAAATTACAGGTGCTGTTTTGATATAATGTATTTGAAATAAAAAAAAGAAACAACCTATTCTCAGTTTTGAGGCAATATTTACTTTGAATAGTCGCAGAATCCGTTATTTTGAGCGATTTTTCAAACAATAGAATGACAGAAACGTAGCTATTGAGATAAAAATAGCAGCAAGTCCACTTTACCAGTCACTTGTCCGCAACCATTGTGCTTCATTTTTATAAAGCTTCTAACCTAATTATGGACTATCTCGATACTATTTTGTTAAAGATTGGCTATTTCTCTTTGTAAGTTCGCACGAGCCCGTTTCTCATAAGCTTGAAAAGTGTCTGTATAATATATCTGTTCCCTCTCTAAAAAATGCGCTAAAACCTTTTTACGACCCGGGCGATACAGCAAATCTGGATAAATCCGGTATTCTTGGCGGATCGCTTGCGTATACCTATCATAAAGTTGTTCCTCTGCAGCCAGGATGGCTAGATCTGCATCCAAAAAGAAAAATTGTTCAGGATGGTCCGTCATTGGAAGATGACGGGCGGTACTTTCGATGATCGTGGCAATGAGTGTTACCTGATCCTTAGCAAGGAAAGGGGTTAAAACCTGTTTAGCTAATGCGGCGCTTTTTACCTCGTTGTCCTTTCGAACCGACTTATATATATAGTCATGAAAAAAGGTGATCCAGTAAAAAATACCTCGGTTAACTTGCTGAGGCTGGATTTGGTCAAATATTTCTGTAATCGAATATAGGTGACTAAGGTTATGATAGCCGCGGGAAGAAGCGTTATGTGCCTCAAAAATATTATACCACAATTCGTCTTTTTCTCTAGGTGTAATTAATTGATTATTAATGAGTATAGAAAATTTTTCCTTTAGTCTTACGACAAATGCTTCGTCGGAATCTACTTGTGGCGGATGGAGCAGGAGCGGTAAGTTTATCATATTATAAAAATAAAAATGAATTAAAAATCATGCTAAAATGATCAAAACTGGGAACCAAAAGAAAGGTTTTCCGTAAACAATTTTGAATCCTCCTATTTCCCAACTATTGTTTGGATTCATAGTCCGAATTATTTCCATGGCTAAGGTTTTTTCTACTAAGATTAAATCTAATTACAAAAAACGAGTGAAAGATGAAGTTGCAAACTGTAACCAAGATAATTCAAAATTACCATTATTCAGATACCGATTACCTAGATTTAAGTAATCTTGAATTGATGACCATTCCTAATGAAGTATTCGACCTCCCGAATTTGAGAGTACTCGATTTATCGAATAACTTAATTTCGAACTTACCTGAGAATATTCAGCAATTAAATGAATTAGGTGTTCTAAAATTAAAAAACAACCAACTTACCAACTTACCAAATAGTTTTAATAAGCTTCAGAACTTATACCAAATTGATTTGGAGGATAATCAAATAACGGAATTTCCAACTTGCTTATCTAGCCTTTACAATCTGCAATCCTTAAATTTGAATCATAATAAGATTGCCACCTTACCAGATTTTAAAGGTCGACTCAATAAATTAACCGCTATCTCTTTTTACAAAAATGATTTCTCCGAATTTCCAACGGGTCTTTTACAACTCGAAAATCTAAAATCTTTGGACTTAGGAGGAAATGGTATTAAGACCATTCCTGAATTTACAGGTTGCTTGCTCCACCTCACTGAAGTATCACTCAGTAATAACCAACTGAGTTTTGTACCCAATGCTTTATCAGGATTGTCAAATCTAGCATCACTCGATCTTCGACACAATCAGATTAGCTTGATTCCTGATTTTTTATCAAAATTCAAAAAGATATTCCGAATCGATCTCAAAAACGATGACTGGTATTACAACTGTGTCAACCTCTACGGAAATACTATTCCAACCGAACTAACCCTTGAAGTCAACGACAGTATCACCATGGTACGCGCAGTAATGGAATAGAAAGTCAAAAGACTAAACGAATCTTAATTAAGTGTTTATAAATGATGTTATCGTTTATAAACACTTTTTATATTGAGTTCACTATTAGAACACCCAGAAAAAAACAGAATTCCTAGTTTTTGTCTAACTTTCCGTTTAGGTCTTTGCAAGAAAATAAATTTAAAAAACAACTCATCCTCACATCATGAACAAAATAAACAGAGTAATCCTCATCGTCCTCGACAGCGTAGGGATTGGTGAACTCCCGGACGCCGCAGATTATAACGACACCGGAAGTAATACTTTGGGAAATATTGCTCGATTACATAATGAGTTTTCGATTCCTAACCTGGTCGCCATGGGATTAGGAAATATAGATGCTGACAACCAGATTCCAACCACTTCCTCTGCTACCGCTTCCTATGGAAAAGCCAATGAGCAATCTGCTGGTAAAGATACCACCACTGGCCATTGGGAAATTTCTGGACTCATTTTAGATAAACCATTTCCTACTTTTCCAAATGGATTCCCGAAAGAATTTATGGCGGAATTTGAAAAAAGAATTGGTCATAAAACCATTGGAAATAAAGCTGCTTCTGGAACAACGATTATCAACGAACTTGGGGCCGAACATGTAAAAACACAACAACCGATCGTTTATACTTCCGCAGATAGTGTCTTTCAAGTTGCGATGCACGAAGACGTTTTTCCAATTGAAGAACAATATAAGATTTGTGAAATTGCGCGAGAGATGTTAGCTGATGAGATGGAGGTAGGGCGTGTCATTGCTCGACCTTTTGTTGGATTTAATGGGATGTATAGCCGAACCAGTCGTCGAAAAGATTTTGCCGTTTTACCACCGGATAATATCTTAGATGCTATTTCCAATCAAAAGAAAGAAGTTTTTGCTATCGGAAAAATATCCGACATCTTCGCTGGAAAAGGAATCACCAATTATGTAAAGACCGCTAATAACCAAGAAGGAATTGATCAGACAATTCAAGCCATCAAGAAGAATACCAACGGATTGATTTTTACCAACCTAGTAGACTTTGATATGCTCTTTGGACATCGTCGCGATATTCCCGGTTATGCCAATTGCCTGATGGAATTTGATGCACGCTTACCTGAGATTACCAATGCACTACGTCCAGATGATTTGCTCATCATCACCGCCGATCATGGAAACGACCCTTCTGCTCCCGGAACAGATCACACGAGAGAATATATTCCTATTCTAAATTACTC
>CALGJS010000253.1 GCA_937927835.1 uncultured Saprospiraceae bacterium
ATCAAAAATAGTGATCTCACTTGGAGCATCATCCGTAACCTTATCCCCGTTCTTATTCCATTTTGCCGCTAGGTCTACCAACTGCGTATAAGTCATTTCAAGATTATCGACATAAGCATTTGTTTCTTTGTTAAACCAAAATCCAGTCTTATGCAACGTGCTATCCACACTATTGACAATGCGTTGTGCATCCACTAGATAAAGACCAAAAACATAATCTTCAATCGCCACCTTTACCGCTCCAAATTCTGGATGACTTTCCACACCAATTGGCGCAGGTTTCGTAGCAGCTTTAGGTGTTCGTGGTGCATCTATATTATTCCAAATATCCAAAAAGATTTTCCAGTCCGCTCCTACCTTTTTCCAGACGATCAAATACTTACCTTCCCAAGCAGATTCTTTTCCATTAGGAAGTTGGGTTGCTCCAGCATAGTATCCGTAGTCGTAGGCATAGTTTTCGACAATTCGAATTTCTTCTGGCATTACTTTATGTCGTAGAATTTTTAGGTTGGCAGGCAAAGTCCACTTTTTTTCGATTGCTTCGTGGCCTACAATAATTGTTGTTCCGTTGGGAAAAATCTTACCGTCCGTCGTATAGCATTGGGTCAGTTTATCAATTTCTCCATTTATATAGTATTGAGAGAAATTATTGATATTTTCCTTGATGATCGCTAGATCAGATGCAGGACCGCTGAGATTCTGAGCAGAAAGAAAGCTCGTAAAAAGAATCGTTAGCATTAAAAAAAGATGGGTTCTTAAAGACATGATGGAAAGTTTTAGTGAATAACTATTTTTATGGATAGACTATAAAAATACGGTAATTATCTAAAACTTCAAGATATTTCTGGTTTGCTTTATACCACTCGTTATTTCCTGTTCGCCGTCTTTATTTAGGTTAAAACGGTAGACAGTAAGTATTTCCTAAAATAATATTTTAAGTCGAAAAATATATTTAATGATATTTCAAATAAAAATCTTAATCAAAAAACACCACCCGTTTTCGACCGAAAACAGCTCCGTCTTTTCGAACGATTAAAAAATATACACCCGATAAATCATTTTCTAAAATATAAGATTGCTCAAATGCCAGAGGTTGCCCCGGCATTGTTTCATTCATTAACTGGCTTACCTTTTTTCCATGCAAATCATAAATATCCATACTCAAGGCTCCTGAAATCGGCCAATCCATCCGTACAGTAAATTCACCTGATCCAGGATTGGGAAATACTTCAATGATCTGCGATGGACTCAATTCATTTTTAATACTTGTAATATTATCTTGAAAATATACAACCACATCCTCTATACCAAAATCTTCGATTATTTTCTCCATATTATTACCTTGTTCATCCAAGACATTAATTGACATCAAGTCTTGTCCATTGGACACTACTAATCCAACATTCTGAGAAAGGTCTAATCCAGAGGTCAGTTGAATCGTTAATTGCCCATTACTCAATTCGGTGGTATATGCTTGAGCTTCTCTCGCCAACCAAAAATCTCCAAAATTCTGCATTTCCATCACCGCTAACTCAGCAGGAACTCGATTTAAAAAATATTCTAAACCATCTAGTTTATAATGTCGATTGGGATGAATAAGTAACACCGTCGGTGCACCGTTTTCAAGATTTTTCTGGGTAACCGCTAGCCAATTATCTGCTTTATCGAAGACGTTATTTGCCGAGATAGGATCATCATGAAAAACATCTGAGATCGTAACTGGAAATTCATACACCTCAGAATTTTCACCACTAAAACTTTGATCTTTTTTATTTTGAAAAGGAAAATTATTCAACACATCACTGGCCGAATAGGAACTATTGAAATTATATCCCAACTCGTCTAAAACATTGACTAAATATTTTGGATAGGCTAAATGACCTGATCGAAAAGTCCGAATTGGTACTCCTGGGATATCAGCTTCTAAGATATTTTTTGAAACTTCACATTCTCCATAAATCGTTCCACCGACGGTTTCTACTCCATCATTAAAAGGTGAATAATTGGCTTGTGTATTCCCTGGTTCACCAATTGGAAAAATATCTTCGTCCGCAAAATCGAAAAAATGTCCTACCGAATGCGATCCAATATTATGTCCATGGTCTAAAATATAATCCAAGGTCGCTTGACCTCCTACATAATAAGGTCCCATTAAATCATCATCAAAATACCGAACGGTAACATTATAGGTAGCTTCAAGGTTGTTAGCCGTTTCGTAATCCACAAAAATTTCTAAAGTATCCATTCCTGTTTTACTATCAATATCATGGGTAATCATCAAGGTCGCTGCGGAATTTCCAGGGCTGGTATTTTTCCAAACGGTGAAAGGATAATGCTCCATAAATAAACCTCGAATAAAAAGTGAAAATACATCAGAGGTCGGCTCAAAACCATTCGAACTAATCCGATTGGCTTCATAATCTCGATTAAGTTGATTTCTTAGAATAACTTCTTTCCAAGATACACCAATCGTTACAGCTGCCCCTGATCCAAAAATATTCTTGGTAACCGCGGAAGTTCCATCTGAAAAAGAAGCTAAAGTACTAGCAGTCGTGGTCGTATAACCTATCGTTTTGTAGATCGCATCGTAGGTATCACGCCCCAAAGACAAGGTCTTTTCTTCTGCTTGATTAATGTATTTTAAAGAAGCATCCGTTAGGCTTTCATCCCAAAGCATGGTAAAGCGACTATTACTATTTTCAAAATCCGATATTCCAAATAAAGAGAAAAAATCTGATTCTTCAATTCTTGGTGCGACCAAGAGTCCTCCGTCTTCGACATAAGTCTCCAGCATTATCCTTTCTTCATCAGAAAATGCATTGTTTTTAAACATAGAACTGCTCAAGATCATCCCATGATTGATGGCCACTTAAATATCATCTGTCCTAACAAAAGAAATCCCAGTCACCTTAGCCATATGCTCCGCCGAAAAAAGTCGAGCATCATTAGACTCACTATTCCTAGCCGTAAGGTCTAAAACTGCAATAGATTTTTGAAGATCTTGTGCGGAAAGATTTGGATATGCTAATCCGATCACCATTACTAATAATAAATAGAAAGTCTTCATTTAAAGGTCTTTTAAAAACGGTGAAAAGGCAACAATTTACTTGAATCGAGGAGGATTCAGCAGTTGTTATTTAGAGCATTGGATAGACTTATATCCGTTAATTGAGAATAGATTAGGTTGGACAGTGGTTAGTTCAAAATACGAGCCACGAATGGGTTTTGGTCGTATTTATTGATTTAGAAAGGGAAATAAGTGAGGAAAATTGGTAATATCTTTGGTTGGGAGGGGGAATTTAGATTATAAAAACAGCAGATTGGAGTATATTTTTCAGGTTTAAAAGATGCTTTTCTGTTAATTCAGAGATTAAATTAATTTAGCTGATGTAAATTAATATCCGAATAATATACCCATATTCACAAAATAAGAAAGAAGTACAAATATGATAAGAAGTAATACTATTAAATTGATAAAAATACCAAAACCTTTAAAAAAATTAATAGGTTCCTTTTGTTTTAAACTTTTAAATGCATGTTGAATTCCCTTTACTCCAATCATAAGCAAAGCGAGTGTTAGGATTGGAAAAATCAGACTATGGATAGAAAGGTCAATCCTATAAGTTATCTTAAGAATTGTTAAGAAAAACATTATTAGTAATAATAAAATTGAACCTAAACCATAGTAACAAGAGTATTTAGAATTTTTGCTTGGGTCACTGTAATGATCAAAATCTAGAATTTCTTTATTCATTCGAATATGATTTATGATTAAAAACATAGCAAAAATTCCTAATCATAAATCACGCTAGCGTCATCGACCAACTTAAAATTATCCACAAACACCTCACCTTTCCCCGACAAATCAAAATACACCTGTTTGATATTTTTATAATCTAAATTACCAGAAATCGAAGAAACAGGAATTCGCACCTTTCGCCATTCTGTTCCATAGCTTTTACCTTCTACCACATCCGCCGTCAAGTTTGCGTAAGCCTTAGTTCGGTTATAATCTTCGAAGCCAACTTTTAATGGAATAGACGTCGCGGTGCCTTCTGCCATTTTTATATCAAATTCAAAAGCTACCGATTTACGAACAGAACTCATATCTACCGGATGCCATTTATTCCAGCTTACGCCAAAAGAATTGAATCGACAACCTTCGTCTTTTGTATCCCAACGTAAGTGAAGCGATTTATCTCCAGATTTTTTTTCTGCGGTGGTCCATTGGATAGTTTTACAATTATCGGAGGCTAAACCCCATCCATTATCATTTACAAATTTATCATCAAAAATAGATTTCGGCATAGAAATGGGACTAGCCAACTTTTCTTCTACCATCCAAGGCGTTTGTTCTTGCGCTTCATAAAACACCAAACTGATATCATCTAAGTAAACACTTCCGCTTTGCTGTAACTCAATTTGCAATTGTTTGATATTCGATGGATCTAAGTTTTCTTTGGTAATTTCAAAATCACTTAAAGGCACCACTACTTTTTGCCATTCTTCATCAATCGAAGAGCGTTCAAAATATTTATTGGTCGTATACAAAAATCCCATGCCATCACTATAGTCAATCAAGGTCAACACAAATGGTAACCCGAAGGCTTTTCCTTTTTGGGTACGAACATACATCTGAATAGCTACCGAACTCATGATCAACGAAAGATCTTTTCCAGCCCAGTTGTCCCAACCGATTCCAATACCAGACCATTTACATCCTTTGGCGTCCCGATTCCAAGTTATCTTTAAAGATTCTTTTCCACTATAAGCCACATCAGAAACACTCGCTTCTTGACAAACGTCTTTTTCCAATCCCCAAACATCCGTCGCATCTTCATCATATATTCGAGGCTCAACAATCACCGAAATATCATCTGGTAAAACAACTTTTTCCTCTGGCACAACACCATCATACAAAGTCGCCTTTTTTAACTCGATACAACCAGTCAT
>CALGJS010000254.1 GCA_937927835.1 uncultured Saprospiraceae bacterium
GGTAATTGGATGCAAGGTTCGGCCGAAGATCCAGATTTAGAGCAATTACTAAGTGATGATTATAATCTTCGAGATCGTGCTTCTTTAGAATTTGACTTTACTCCTACCAGCGAAATGATTTCTTTTGAATTTGTTTTTGCATCAGAAGAATATTGCGAATATGTAAATTCAGATTTTAATGATGTATTTGGATTCTTTATCAGTGGACCTGGTATCAATGGTCCTTTTTCTAATGGTGGAGAAAATATCGCTTTTGTTCCCAACACGAATGATTATATTTCTATAAATTCTATTAATCATTTTTCCAACCAATTGTATTTTAATAATAATGTTCCTTTAGATCAGCATGATGATTTACCTTTCTCTTTATCCTGTCCTTCGTTAGAAAATGATCCGGGTGTCGCTAGTCCGTATTTAGAATATGATGGCTTTACTACCGTAATGACTGCAATGGCTCAAGTGATGCCTTGCGAAACTTATCATATCCGATTGGTTATTTCTGATGTTCAAGATGCTTACTTTGATTCCGCGGTTTTTTTGAAAGCCAATAGTTTTACTGGAGGAAATACTGCTCAAATTAGTGTGGATGTACCCGGATTTGGCGGGGACGAATTAACCGAAGATTGTACCGAAGGCTATTTCCGATTTGATCGAACCAATGAAGATTTAACAGAGGATGTGGTAATTCGATATACCGTTTCAGAATTCAGTACGGCTACTGCTGGTGTGGATTATGAAGCATTACCAGATTCGATTATTATTCCTGCTGGAGAAGCGTTTTATAATTTACCAATCTTTGCTTATAATGATGACTTAGTTGAAGGAACCGAAAATATTTTATTAGAAATGGAAGTGCCGTGTTCCTGTGAAAATCCTTATTCTATTATTTATTTGAATGATGGTAATCCATTGGAAACATCGGATTCAGAAATCTTTTTCTGTCAAGGAGAATCTGGATTGCTTAGCGCCAATGCGATGGGAGGAGTAGGGACACTTTCCTATCTCTGGAATACGGGAGACACCTTGGCAGAACTGTCGGTAGTAAGCGCCCAAAGCACGGATTATTCCGTGACCATTACGGATCAATGTGGTAAAACAGTTTCTGCCGTGCATCAGATTACCATCACACCAGAACCGACGGCTACCTTATCAGGAGAAACTATTTTATGTGAAAATATACCCATCAATACTTTACCAGTTAGTCTGACCGGTGCAGGCCCTTGGGATTTAGAATATACCCTAAACGGTATTCCTCAAAATCCAATAGTAGGAATTCTAAATAATGATTATCAATTACCAGTTACCACTCCTGGAACTTACCAACTAACGGCCGTTAATAGCAATGCCTGTATCGGAACACCGGCAGGTTCAGGAGTCGTCAATGCCGTTACCCTCGAAATAAATGAAACCATGGATCCACTTACTTGTCCAGATGCTGCGGATGGTGCCTTGGAGGTAACTGCTACAGGTGGAATGATGCCTTATGTTTTTTCATGGGAAAACGGAACCGTAGGTGCTGCCATTAATAACCTAGATAGCGGCCAATATTTAGTTACCCTTACGGATGGAAATGGTTGCCAAACGATGGAAACGATTCCCGTAATTCTCGATCCAGAAATGCCAGAAGTAGCAATTGCAACAGCTGGTATCTTAACTTGTGATGCTACTGAGATTAGCTTGTCTGCCAATGCTTCTTCAGGATCTATTTATGAATATTTATGGCAAACCAATACCGGTGCTATTCAAAGTGGTACCAATTCTTTAACGCCAACTGTAACACTTCCTGGAGATTATATTATGGAGGTGATAAATACCAATACGGGCTGTCGTCAATCAGATACCTTAACGGTGATGCAAGACATCACTCCTCCTGATCCAGTATTGGTGGTTCAGGGACCGCAAACCCTCACCTGTAATGAAACTACTACGATTCTTGACGCTGCCGCTTCTCGTCCTTTTGGTGAAGTAACGTTCACTTGGAGTACCCAAGATGGCTATCTTGATCCTGCGATCATTAATGATCCAATTCCCGAAATTGATAGCGCTGGATTGTATCAATTATTATTAACCAATATTGTCAATGGTTGTACCACTACGCTAAACACGTTTATTGATTTGGATGTCACCAAACCAAGTCCTGTCATTCTTACACCAGATGTATTGACTTGTTTAGATACGATGCTACAGTTAGATGCTACCGCTTCTAATGCTCAGGGAATTCCGGAATATAATTGGACGACGATGGATGGTGTTTTAGAAAATGGAACAACAGGTCTAACCCCAGAAATTAGTGCTCCGGGTATTTATCAATTAGAAATATTGGATACGGAGAATGGTTGTACTGCTCAACAATCTGTTACCGTTACTGAAAATACGATCCCTCCAATTGTAGAAATCATTCCTCCAACCGAGGACTTGGATTGCAATACTTTTGCACTTGATCTAAATAGTGGTAATTCTTCTCAAGGGAACGATTTTATTTTTGTTTGGAATACGGAGGATGGAATAATTGATGGCTCCACTTCGGGTACTACGGCTTCAGCAACTGCTCCTGGTGATTATCAATTAATGATCACAGATGATACCAATGGTTGTACAGCTACTGCGAATACAACAGTGGTGCAAAACCTGATCCCACCCGTTGCGGATATCGCCTTAATGGGAGAAGCTATTTTAACTTGTGAATTTCCAGCTACGACGATTTCAGCTGCGGGATCTACGGGAGAAAATAACTTGTCTTATCGTTGGTCTACGATGGATGGTGAACTCGCTGCTGACCAATTGACCCAAATGGAAAATGAAATTGTAGTGCCTGGAACGTATCAGGTGGAAGTAATGGATATGGTCAATGCTTGTACTGATCAAATCGATATTTTAATCACAGAAGATAAAGAACTGCCATTGATAACCATTGCAGTTCCACAGGTGCTCGATTGTTATCAGGATTCTATTTCAATCTCTGCAATTGGATCTGATCAGGGTATAAATTATGTTGCTACTTGGACCAGTTCAAATGGAAATATAACGGGTGCTCTAAATAATTTAAATACCAGCGTAAATCAACCCGGTAATTATCAATTGGAAATTCTCAATTCAGAAAATGGATGTATTAGTACCGAGATGGTGACGGTTAATGAAAATCGAGTACCACCAGTAGCGATGATTAGTCCTGTTACAGAGCTATTAGATTGTAATACAACGGAGTTAGAATTATCGGCCATAGGAAATATTTTAGAAACCTATATTTTCGAATGGCAAACTTTAGATGGTAATATTATTGGGAATACCAATTCCGTAGAGATTATCTTAGATGCTGCCGGAAGCTATGAATTGCTAGTAACAGATACCGAGAATGGTTGTCAGGCAGAAGCTTCTGAATTAGTGGAAGGGAATGAAAATCGGCCAGAAAATATTGAGGTAGCCATACAAAAACCAATTTGTTATGGTGAGACCGGAAGTCTTTCCATTCTTGATGTGACTGGTGGAGAAGGCCCTTATTTATTTTCATTGGATGTTTTTGATGAGGAAGTATTTTATTCCGATACGCTATATGAAAATTTAGATCCAGGTGATTTTATGGTCACGGTTTTAGATATCAATGGATGTAAACTTTCTCAATCCGTTACCATGAATGAAGTACCAGAATTATTGGTTACGACGGAGCCTCGTTATAATATTCGTTTAGGTGAAACGCAAGAATTAGAGGCAACGGTCAATGTTCCTAACTTTAGAATTGATTCTATTGCTTGGCAGCCCAATATTGAAGAGATGTGTTCAAATTGTTATGATCCAATTGTAAGTCCATTTGAAGACACGTATTACACCGTGTCTGTTGTGGATGCGGATGGTTGTACGGCGACTGCGCAGACGTTGGTCATCGTGGATAAAGAACGTCGGGTTTTTATTCCAAATGCTTTTTCTCCCAATGGCGATGGCCAAAATGAAGCGGTAACCGTCTTTACAGATTTGACTTCAGTGGCACAAGTAAATACTTTTAAAATATTCAGTCGTTGGGGAGAACAAATTTATGAAAATAATAATTTCCAACCCAATGAGGAAGCCGAAGGGTGGGATGGTCTTTTTGGTTCTAAAATGATGATGCCAGGTGTCTATGTTTATTTTGCGGAGGTAGAATTTATAGATGGACATCGGGAACTTTATGAGGGAGATATTACCTTGATACGATAGTTAATAAATCTATTTTTAAACCTATCTGATCCTAATTGTCTATCACTTAAAGGACAATTTGGCTTTTTTAATCTATTATTATAAATTTAGATAAGCACTAAGCTTAATCAATTCACATTTTATGCAAGAATTTTCTATCTTGTAGGGTAAGAAAAGTTAGAAGCTTTTTTAAACAACTTCTTAACCAATGGTATAGTAATTTTTAGATAAACGAATAGGCAATGATTGAATTAGTGAGCGTTTTTTGCTGGTTTGCTGGTTTGCCCGTTAGCTAGTTAGCTTCCTTTTATCGTATTTTACGTTCGAGGGAAGCTAACTAGCCAACCAGCAAACAGGCTAACTAGCGGAATCTTTATTATTATTCACTCATTCCTAATTAAAAAATTACCGAACTATTATTAAAAAAAAGTTTAACTAAATTGCTTCTTACTATTATTTTCTACCTAGAATATCAGAATGAATCAGAACACCAACTTACGACCTATATCAGCTTGTCTGATAACGCTACTGCTTTTTGTTTTTTCTATAACTAAAGGCTGGACGCAATGCAATATTCCTGTAGATGCAGGATTGGATCAAACGCTTTGTTCCTCCGCGGGTAGCACCCAGCTAAATGGAAGTACGACTGCCTTAGATTTCGCCTGGAGCCCGGTCACTGGACTTACAGATCCGACCGCTCTTACCACACAGGCCATCGTTACTCAAACTACCACTTATACACTTTCTGCTTTTCAACCTTCAGGAATTAATCTGATTACCAATGGTGACTTTTCACAAGGAAATACCGGATTTACCTCTGATTATGGGTTTGATAATTGCCCACCCAATCAATGGGGTTCTTTAGGATGTGAAGGTGCTTATGTGATTACTACTAACTCAGGAACGACACATTCAAACTTTGCCAGCTGTTCTGATCATACTGGCGGTGGAAACATGATGGCTGTAAATGGGGCTAGTAATGCGATCGATATCTGGTGTCAGGATATTGTTGTTGTTCCTAATACCAATTATGATTTTAGTGCTTGGGTAACTTCCTTAGTCTCTGACTCTCCAGCTCAATTACAATTCTCTATCAATGGAGGAACGATTGGTAATGTCTTTAACGTAACTTCGGTAACTTGTCAATGGCAAGAATTTTCAGGACTCTGGAATTCTGGTGGAACCACTACCGCTACTATTTGTATTACCAATCAGAATAACGCAGTCGGCGGAAACGACTTTGCACTCGATGATATTTCTTTTGAAGAAGTTTGTACCGTAACCGATGAGGTGACCATCGAAGTCGTTACCATTAATGCGGAAGTGGCAAACCCACCCATGCTAGATTGTAATAGTATCTTACAATGTATTCCTTTAGATGGTTCTGGTTCTACTGCTTCTATTCCGGGAATTCAATATCAGTGGACGGCCAGTAATAATGGTTCAATTCAAAGTGGAGAAAATACTGCAAATCCGATGGTCTGTGGAACAGGCTCTTACACACTCGTTGTTAGTGTGACGGCACCTGATGGAACCGTTTGTACAGATAATCCACACGTGGTAGATGTTATGTCTAATAACCAACCTCCAACTACTCCAACCATCGATGGTCCGCTGACCAGTTGTACAAATACACCCGCTAGTTATACCTTTAGTGGCCCACAAGTATATCAAACTAACACCTGGTTCATCGTTGGTGATGGAACACTCGTTACAGACCCGACAGAACCCACCGCAGAAGTTATTTGGAACAATGCAGGAATGGGACAGCTCTGTTTAGATGTTAGTAATTTCTGTGATATTTTCGCTATGACAAACTGTTATGATGTCGTAATAACAGATTCACCTGAAGCTCCAATTCTTACTGGTCCTGTTACACTTTGCCCTGATGGTTTTCCCGTTACTTACTCCGTTGATAATCTTTCCCCCACAGATAATATTTTTGTTTGGTCTCCTCCGCCAGGTGCGACCTTAATTCAAACGGGTAGTGATAACGTGATTTCTCTATTATGGGATGCTGGCGCCACAGGTGGAACCTTATGTGTAGATGTTGAAAATGATTGTGGATTAGTTCCTACAGAATGTATAACGATTTCAGTCAATGCACCAATGAACACAAATTTGGATACCATGATTTGTGTTGGAAATACATTCAATTATAATGGGACAATTTATGGAAATGGAAATTTATCTGGAATAGAAAATATAGTAGGATTTGATGGCTGTGATAGTTTAGTAGTAGCCGTATCTGTTTCTGAATTAATGCCTCAAACGACTTTTGAAAATGCAATTACCTGCGATATCGCTCAGGCAGGAATGGTTTCTATAGCGACTATTCAAAGCGTAGCTGGTTGTGATAGTGTAATCACAGCTACGACGTTGGTTTATACACCACCCGTGATGGAAAACGAAAACGCAATTACTTGTGATGCTTCGCAATCAGGAATGGTTACAACGGCCACGATCCAAAATATCTCTGGTTGTGATAGTGTAATTATCGCCACGACGATGGTGTATACGGCACCAGCGATGGAGAGTGAAAATGCAATTACCTGCGATGCTTCGCAATCAGGAATGGTTACAACGGCCACGATCCAAAATATCTCTGGCTGTGATAGTGTGATTATTGCTACGACGATGGTGTATACGGCACCAGCGATGGAGAGTGAAAATGAGATTACTTGCGATGCATCACAATCAGGAATGGTTACTACGGCCACGATCCAAAATATCTCTGGCTGTGATAGTGTAATTATCGCCACGACGATGGTATATACGGCACCAGCGATGGAGAGTGAAAATGAGATTACTTGTGATGCATCTCAATCTGGAATGGTATCAACAGAAACGATTCCTAATATATTGGGTTGCGATAGTGTAATCATCGCAACGACTTTAGTTTATACCGCTCCCATAAATGAAAATACAACTGCTCCAACTTGTGATCAATCGCAAGAAGGAATGATGAGTACCGAGACCTTAATGAATACGGCAGGTTGTGATAGTGTATTCCTAACAACGACCCTGGTTTATACGGCGACTCCCGTAAATGAAAATGCTTCTGTACCAACTTGTGATCCTGCACAATCAGGAATGATGAGTACAGAAACGATCACTAGTTTCTCCGGTTGTGATAGTGTAATCCTTACCACGACGTTGGTTTATACCGCGCCAACCAACGAAAATGAAATGGCGCCAACCTGTGATCCAATGGAAGATGGAACGACAAGTACAGCAACAGTATTAAGTTCAATTGGATGTGATAGTGTCATCGTTACTACGACCTTAGTTTATACAACACCACTCAATGAAGCGATCAATTCACCGACCTGTGATCCGTTGCAAGATGGCATGATGAGTACCGAAACGATCTCAAATATTTTAGGTTGTGATAGTGTATTAATCACAACGACCTTAGTTTTTTCCAATGTGCCGATTAACGAAAGTATTATGTCTTCGACTTGTGATCCATTAGAAGATGGAATGATGAGTACGGAAATTATTCCAAGTGTTCTGGGTTGTGATAGTGTGATTACGACGACGACCTTAGTTTTCACTGCACCGACCATTGCAAACCTAATGGAAGTAACTTGTGATGCTACGCAAGATGGAATGACCAGCACGACCACGCTTCCAAATATTTTCGGTTGTGATAGTTTGATAACGACAACTACCTTAGTTTATGCAGCACCAGCCACGGAAGCGATTAATTCACCAACCTGTGATCCATCGCAAGATGGTATGATGACGACGGAAACGATTTTGAATAATTTCGGATGTGATAGTGTATTAATTACGACGACGTTGGTTTTTTCCAATGTTCCGATTAATGAAAATATAATGACAACGACTTGTGATCCTTTACAAGGTGGAATGATGAGTACGGAAATTATCTCAAGTGTGTTGGGCTGCGATAGTGTGATTCTAACGACGACTTTAATTTACACAGCACCAGTAAATGAAAGTTTAACAGAAGTAACTTGTGATGCGACACAAAATGGAATGACCAGCACGACCACAATTCCAAATATTTTTGGCTGTGATAGTTTAATCACAATGACTACTTTGGTTTATACGGCACCATTAACGGAATCGATCAATTCCCCAACCTGTGATCCATCACAAGACGGAATAATGACGACGGAAACGATTTTGAATAATTTCGGATGTGATAGTTTGTTAATTACGACGACCTTGGTTTTTTCCAATGTTCCGATTAATGAAAATATAATGACATCGACCTGTGATCCTTTACAAGGTGGAATGATGAGTACAGAAATAATCTCAAGTGTGTTGGGTTGCGATAGTGTGATTCTAACAACGACCTTAGTCTTCACTGCACCAATAAATGAGAGTTTAACAGAAATAACTTGTGATGCGACGCAAGATGGAATGACCAGCACGACCACGCTTCCAAATATTTTTGGTTGTGATAGTTTGATAACGACAACTACTTTGGTTTATACGGCACCATTAACGGA
>CALGJS010000255.1 GCA_937927835.1 uncultured Saprospiraceae bacterium
TTTACATTAAAACCCAGGAGCACGAGCCCTAGCGCGAGAAAAAGCGTAATTTTTTTAAACATCGATCCTTGGAATTTAAGATGTTAGACAATTATCTGGCTAAAATCATTTTTTTTATCGTCGAAGTAGTGCCAGTCGAAATCTGATACATATAAGTACCTAGACTAGGAAAGACTTCAGAGTTAATTTTGATACGGTGAGTTCCCTCACTATATCGGTTGCTGTACTGGTAAATTTCTTCTCCGGTTAATCCGAAGATTTTTATCGTAACTAATTCAGAATTAGTCAATTCAAACGGTATATACGTGGTTTTAGAAAAGGGGTTTGGATTATTCTGGTAAAAAACCGGAGAATCTTCAAAATCGGTGGCAAAGGTACTAGTTTTAATGCCAACACACACGCCTCCATCGCCATTATACATAATAGGAACTTCAAATACCTGCCCATCTGCGTGATAAATCACCAAAGTAGTAACTGGCGAATCTACAAATTCAAGGTTGAGTGGTCCGTCGGCTAAAGCTTTAAAGCTTAGCACAAAAAGAATGGTACTATCTGGTTCTGAGTAGGTAAAGCTATCATTCCAAAAGCCAGCAATGACCCCATTAGGAGCGTTAGTGGTATTGAAAGAAACACTTTGCGTTGGAAAAGATGGTGTAATATCTTGGAATTCTACTTTTTCAGCATCCCAATTTAAGGAAAACTGAAGACCAGCTACCTCCACAAAATTTGTAGCACGAAGCGAAACTTGAAATTCATCATTCACCTCAACCGTTTCTGCTGAACTGGTAAAGAAGAAATTAGGTTGTGCCTCTACTTGGCAGCAAAAACTGCAAAGAAGGAAGACTGCCAAGATGGAGTCAAATCGAAACAAGGGGGATTTAATAAATTGTAAAGCCTTGATAATCAATTTGTTAATTTTTAAAAGTTTAGTAAAAAAATTATGGTAGTCGCGCCTAAAAGGCGCGACAAACCATAATAGCAAAGCAAAATATAACAGTAGTTCTTTGGTAATTTTTAACAATTGGTTTTGCAAAAATAGGTGCTTTACAAATTTTCGCAAGGGAAAACTATTCATGGGAAACTACCGCTACAATTAAAATTTATTACTAACTGGAGATTATTCTGTCAAGTGTATCATTTATCCCGCACCTTGTATTCCTAAAGGAAAGCCAATGCGCTGACACACTTTAACGGAGCACTCTCTTAATCAGTATTATTTCTTAAATGTAACATTTCCAACAAATCATAAAATAAGGAGACGAGGCCAGTGAAAACAGGCTTCGGTTCGAGTGCAGTACGAGGGAGGATTATGGTCCTGCACGATGGATTAGACACAAAACGTTGTGTAAAATTCTCTTTGTTCATGTGATTATAATTTGTTGCACAAAATGTTAATATAGATATCATACGGGGATTAATCGTATGTCTAGTGTTTCTTTGCTATGGGTATATAGATATTACCGATGCAAATTTTTGAAATCAGGGTATTGATTTCGAAAGTTTAACATTATTAAGAATCTGCGATGTGCAATCAGGAAAGAGAATATTTATAAAAAAATCAGTGAATAGATTCGATTACTGATAATTTCAAAATATTGAAAAGAATTCAATAAATATCGCAGTTCATGGGATAACCAAAAATTGGTTGTTAAATACTTAAATCGGTTTTTGCTATATATGTCCTCACAGTACTTTTAAACTGTTTACAAGAGCAAATATACGTCATCCAATCGTTCTATTCCTACCCTATTTCTGGTATTTTTTGAAATTAGAAAAAAAATATATTAAAAATTACTCAAAAATTAAACAATACATTGAAGTATAATCAATACTTAAGTCATTCTAAACCAAGCTATTATCATACGCTAACTTGATAAGTCCAGCGGTATTACTTACACCTAGTTTACGCATAATATTTTTTCGGTGTACACTGACTGTTTGGTCACTAATGTACAAAACCTTGCCTATTTCTTTGTTGCTGAGTGCGTGGGTGATGAGTTTGAGAATTTCTAATTCTCGTTTGGTGAGATTATATTTTTTGATAAACTTGTCTTCCGAAGGAAAACGAGATTGGTCTTCAATTTTTCTTTTTATTTCTTCAAGTGTTGTATTAAGCCTAACACCTTTACCCAAAAAGGTACGTCCTTCCATTACTTCTCCGATGGCTTTCCAGAGTTCGTCCATTCCAACATTTTTGAGGATATATCCATCAACGCCTGATTTGAAGGCAGATTTTACGATTTTTGACTCATCGTATACGGTAAGGACTAAAATTCTAAGTTCTTTATTTTGGGAACGAATAACATTGATCACATCTAGCCCATCCTTTTCAGGCATATTAAGGTCAAGAATCAATAAATCAGTTTCTTTTTCTTTTAGCATGGTAAGCACCTCTTCACCGTTATGCGCTATTCCAACTATTTCACATTTCTGCTCTTCGTTATCCGCCAGGATCGATTTTATCCCTGCGATAAATAACTGGTGATCATCTGCAATCAACACTTTAATACTTTCCATATTCAAAACTTAATTAGGGCTATTTGGTTCTCATTTTGGCTAACTTCATATTGAAGCTGTTTAAAGTTAATACAAAATGACTATAGAAAAGTCATTGATTATCAGTACTTCATAAATTTATCGACACCGTAGCTTTGGCTACGAATCTCAAAATTTGCATCGTTCTGATAACCAAGCACTTATCTTCGTCTCTTTTGAGAAACTCTAATCAGCTTCATTAGCTAAATCTAACACTTATTACTTGCAAAACCGGTGCCACTATCCAGTAGGCAACCAAAAGGTAAGTGTTTTCACCTCTGATAATCAGCAAAATAGCTTTCTCTAGTATCGTTTTGGGACGGGAAATTAGGTACAACGTGTAGAACTCGTCGTTCGGCCAATATAACAAACACTTTGACCATTCACAAAAAAAAAACCGAATTGAATGAAGTATTCAATTCGGTTTTAGCCAATATAGGTTGAATCTATCGCTGAATCGTCATTTTTTTGACTATTCGGCCTGTATCAGATTGTACTTCTAAGAAATAGATACCATTAGGAATCCTTGCTGTATTTAGCGTTTCTCGGTGATTTACACCAATAGTTTCTAGTTGTTGCTCTTGAATTTTTTGCCCTTGAATATTATAAATTCGAAGTTGGACATTCGCTAAAGGAGCTTTAAATGTGATATTAACTAGATCACTTGCTGGGTTTGGATACAAACCAATTGTCTGTTCCGCTTCTGCTTCGCTAGTACCAACGACCGCATCGTCCGTGATCAAAATATTATAAACAGGTGTTCCTAGCCATCCACCCGTTCCATCACTAACGGTGAAAGTAAAAGCATCTGTTTCTTCTTCCGTTCCATCATGTTGATAAAAGATGGAAGAGTTATAAATCTGTTGCTGTGTAAAAGCTTGACCTACTGAAAGTAGCGTATTATTTCTGAATAATCTTCCTTTTGTAGGTGCTTCTACAATCGTATATCTTAGTTCTTCTGGACCATTATCTACATCTTCCGACAATAAAGAAGTAAATTGAATCGGATTAGAAGAAGCAACTGGAACTTCCAGCATTTCGTTATTTACCAAAACTGGATTGTTAGGGGATAAGTTACCACAGATTTCAAAGCTCCAAGCATCAAGAGTTCCGCCTTCGCCAAAGTTATTAATCACTTCAATCGTCAATGTCCAATCTCCTGAGCTATTTTCTCCATTGAATTTAGCCAACCCATCTATATCTTGGACTTTATAAGTTCCTGCTGTATTTACGGGACAAGGGATTGATTCCGCTGCATCATCATCCAGTTTAAGGTCAAATGGAATTCCGGTACAAGGTAAGTCTTCAAACAATAAAACACTCGTTCCAGAAGGGCTTGATAACCTGACATCAATATGTTTGATAAAATCATAATCTCCTATTAAGCTAGTGATATTAAAATCGTTGATATTCGCACCATCCGCTACATTGATCACCGAAGTAATGATAGGATCCGATGCTGTTCCATTAGGAATGGACATAGGAATATCTGTTGCCGAAAAATCACTACAAGATTGTACTTCGGTGAAGAAAGCATAGGTAGTCGAGTAAGGTCCAGGTCCACAAAGGTTTACTGGACGAACTCGCCAGTAATAAGGACGTCCTTTTTCGAGTTGTATACCGGCTTCATAAGTACCTCCAATAATTCCGTCAATAGATTCGATGATACCAGCATTAACAAAATTAGGATTTTCAGCAATTTGGATTTCATAGCTATCTGCATTAGGAACATCTACCCAGCTATAAGTAGGTGCACCTCCAATTCCGGTAGATCCGTTGATTGGACCATTTAATACCAAAGCAGAAAAATCATTGTCAATAGCAATATATTCAACGATTCGCTCTTTGTCTGTCAATCCATTTGCGGTAGCAGTAATTTTAAATTCACCACTACCAAATCCACCAAGGTTAGTAAGATCTAAATTAAGCGTAGTTGTTTCACCGGGCATAATCGTAGTAGCAGAAAAATCAGCGGTTACACCAGCTGGCAAATCGCTTACAGAAAAGCTAATTGGCTCTGAAAAATTCACTAAGCTTTCGGTCGTCAAAGTAATTGACTGGGTAGCAGGTGGACAAATAACAATTTCCTCTTCTGAAGGCAATAAAGAATATCCTGGTGCTGAAGGAGGAACAATACTAAAATCAGTGTTAGAAATATCGAAGAAGATATTATCTGCGGCACGTACCATAATTCGAGCAGTGCTAGAAATTTCATTTGGAACAATGATTCCATAATCACCATCATTTACTACATCTTCTGCCAAAGTAATTGGATAAGTAAATCCACCATCCAATGACAAGAGTAGGTTCACACGTTTACAATTAACGGGGCTTTGATCTGTATTTGCTACATCCCAAGTAATTTCTTGAAAGCTACCAACCTCCAAGTTATCAGAACCATTTGGATAACTAACTAGAAACGGTCCTGCCTGCTCGGTAGATCGAAAGCTAACATATGCCTGAGTCACCCCTCCAATCAAAGGATTATTATCTCGAACGGTACAAGAAAAATTCAAATCTCGAGAATAGGTTGGTAAGATTTCTCTTCGATCCATCCCTCCTTGAACGATTGTTTGCATTGTTGGAAAGATTCTTTTTGGGGAAGAGTTAGGTGGATAGGATCTAAAT
>CALGJS010000256.1 GCA_937927835.1 uncultured Saprospiraceae bacterium
TGTCAGCTAAGTCCAATTGAAAAATGGTTGGCAGAAACCAATCAACAAAAACCAATCTATTTTGAGTAGCATCGTGGGTTATTCCATTTGGGAAACTTGTGAACCCAGCGCCTCCTGCAATTTCTTGGAAACTCGGAGCCATGAGGTCTGAAAAATCTACTTCATAGATTTTTTGTCCTCGCAAATCTGTAACCCATATTTTGGAGACGCCATCACTTGCCATGACGTTTAAGAGTAGTGCATTATCAATTGAAATGGAACTAACCAACGTCTCAGAATTAAGATCGTATACATTAATGTCTTTAACTGGATCAAACTGAGAAGTGCCAGTAGCTACAACGCAAAATATATTATTACCAATAACTTCCATGCCCAAGTTAGAAGCTAACCCTTGTCCAAAATAGGATAAATTTCCCATGGTGTCCTGCTGAATCATGCTTGTGGCATCATTACCAGAAATAAAACGATTGTTGATCGGGTCGTACTCAACACTTTCTGCAATCGAAGCCGTTTGAGCAGAGATCGACATCTGAAGACCCAATAACAAAATAATTATAATTATAATTTTTGACATTTTATTAAAGTGTTTTTTATTTATGACTGGGCCTTATTATTCGACCACTACTAATTTTCTAGTAACATTTCCAAGTGGGGATTTTACAACTACCAGATAGGTAGCAGGAGCTAAATCAGTAATATCATACGTATTACTGGTACTTCCTGTTGGTAAATTTTGAATAGGAAAATCTCTCATTAATTTTCCTTTTACATCATAAATCTCCATAGTAATCGCAGTAGCGGATTTCAATTCTATGTCCAAAGAAAATTCGCCATTAGTCGGATTTGGATAAAGCGATTTGATTTGAATCTGATCTGTAATAGCGGTAATTTCAGATACGCTGGTAGCAAGATTGCAAAAATCAGTACTGCTAACATAAATTTTGGGCCCGTTCATCTGTCTGCCATCTGACCATACAGAAAAGGTTTTACATCCTACCTTTACGGAAGTATAGTAGTCCCCAAATAAAGGAGCCGGGACTTGGGGATTGCTGCTAACATAATTTTTGAAGTCGGTAGCTGCATCTGTCAAAGGAACTGGCTCCTCCCAAGTTAAGCCGCCATCTTTGGAATTCATAACCATATAATTACCTACATCCTCGCTATCCAAATCATACCATGAGATGGAAACTTCATTTTTATTATTACTGGCAATATTTGGCATAAAGACTTGATGATCGGAAACACCAGCCAATTCGGCAATACTTTGTGGTGATGACCAGGTTAATCCTTCATCATGTGAAAAAGTGAAAAATCCGCTAAGGTTGGCCGTAAGAGAATTCCATACTGCATATAAATTATTATTAGAATAATCTAAGGCAAAATTCATGGCCGGATTTTCTCTATCATTCACCAGTACCTGACCTTGTTGTCCGGGCGAAAAAGTACCGATGGTAGTTGGATTTGAAAAAGTTTCCCCACCATCTGTAGAAAAGCTATGTTTTGCTTCGTTGGTAATAATATTCCCAAAAGTCACATGCACCGTTCCTGAATTAGAAATTTTGACATTTCCATACTGAGCAAAATCTCCTTCTGAGACTTGAATTCTAGCTTGCTCAAAAGAATCAACCCCAACCAATTTGCGCTTGATGATCATACCGGATGTTTGTACAATCGAGGTATCATTGACCGTATCTGGGCCTGGCCAAAAGAAGCCACTAGAATATAGCGTACCATTAAAAGGTCCACCGGAACGATCCACGTCTAACCAGGGTCTGTCAAAAACCCCTGCACCAAAATTGCCAGGAGTTTGAGTTTGCAGATTGAGAGACCCAGTTTCTATATATTTTTTCTCACCATCCGAAACATTCCAGGTAATACCTCCATCTTCAGATTTTGCCCAAAAAGAGATAAATCGAGTATCAAAAGTGGCAAAATTTACTCCTAAAAAGATCCAGGAAAAATAAATATCTCCCTGGTCATCAAAAGCGAAAACCGGATCACCGCCTCCAGCAATATTAAATCCGGTAAAAGGCTCATTTGAGTAGATTTCCTGTGGATTAAAGTCGGATCTAGTCCAGGTATCTCCAGCATCATTACTCACGTAAATTGGAAAATTAATCGAATTACCTGGTAGGTCTATATAACTAATGAGTAAATGCGTACTGTCTGCAGGATTGACCACAATAAAGGGTTCTGCCTCATCTCCAATCTCATTATCTGTTAACTTGACAGAAAAATCATCTCGAAGCGTAGCTGCGTTGTTTTCTTGAGGAAGGATAAGGGTACTTTTGGACTTGATCTTTTCTTTAATAATATCTCCCATTACGTCGAACGCTTCATTTTGAGCATTCAAAAATGAGGTAATAACCGTAAGAAAGAATAATAGCAAAAGTTTGGGATGTAATTTTTGATACATGATTTGTTCCAGTTTAAGAATTTGAGAAATAAGATCTAATTGTTCTTTGTTAGATTTTATCTGCAAATTGCTGGTTTACTAGAAAAAAATGCCTAAACCGCTGTTTTAAGAGGTACAGATACACGTATTCGTACTTATTTAGAGGGATTGGACGTTTTTCTGAACTGAGAAGGGGTCATTCCGGTCATTTTTTTGAAGGCACTATTGAAAGTTGATTTAGAATTAAATCCATTTTTGTAGGCAATAATGATGATTTGTTCATCGGTATTTATCAATTCTGTCTTCACTGCTTCAATCCGGTAGGTGTTGATAAATTCATGAAAATTGGTTTCATTTTTCGAATTGATCGCAACGGAAAGCTTGGCAGGTTTAATCTCCAATTGAGTTGCTAAAGAATGGAGCGTTAATTTCGCATCTTTAAAGGTTTCATTCTTTTCTATATACTGGGTAAGTTTGGTAAATACTTCCTCAATTTCTTCATTGGATTTATTCTTGACCGGAGTGGTTGGTGCTTTAAAAAGAGTTTCCTCATTAGAATATCTTTGAGAAATCACATTTGTGGAAAAGAAAATAGCAGTTGCCCATAATCCTCCTAAAAAAATAGTCTCAAATGCCTCAAATTGAATGGTGCGAAAAATATAACTGAATGAAAAAAGCACTAAGGGAATAAAACTAAAAATCAACCAGAAATAGGTAATCTTTTTAAGCCAAGATATTCTGAGGTTTAATAAATTAGAATAATTATCGGTTAATAATCCGTCATATTTTTTCAGTAAACCAATGCTTCGAAAGACATAAAAACCATTAATAAAAATAACGATTAACAAAAAGACTAATACGTCTAAGCCGCTAGCTTCGATATCTCCTTCATTTCGGATAGAATTTATTTCATAAAATTGATCCACGATTTCAGTTTTCCCCACCATAAATACGGTCATGATGGAAAAGCCAATTGAGATCAAAAACGGGATAATATGAAGAAATTGATTTTTTAATTTTAGTGGATTGCTCAGGCTTTTAACGTACCAATAAAAAAGAACACCATCCAATAGTAACAAACTCTGGTCAGAAACCACTAAAAATGGAAAGTCGTAAAGATTTATTTTGTCTTTTAAGAAAAGAACCAAAAACCTTGTAAACCATAAGATAAGTAATAACACGGAATACCTTGATTGCCGGTTATTTTCATTTTTCATCAACAAGACAAGAGCTGTAAAGCCGGTAATTGAAAATCCTATTTGAAATAAATGATCCATTTTTTCATTTTATCCTTACCCGATTTCATTGTCAATAATTTAATTTTCTTTAGACAAATCTGCATATAAATTTACTAAACCTTCTTCACTATTAATCACGTTATTGAATTTCTACTTCTTCCGCCCTTTCAAATACCGATCCCACTTTTCCAAAACCGCTTGAAAATCTTCCGGCAACTCCGATTCAAAACGCATCGGCTTTCCCGTGGTAGGATGTACAAATCCAATCGTCTTCGCATGCAGTACATGGCGAGGAATCATCTTAAAACAGTTCTCTACAAATTGTCGATACTTATCGAAAACCGTTCCTTTGATAACTTTATCACCGCCATATTTTGCATCATTAAAGAGTGGATGTCCGGTGTGTTGCAAGTGAACACGGATCTGATGGGTACGTCCGGTTTCGAGTTGACATTCGATCAAACTTACGTAGTACATATCGAGTAAAACCTTGTAATGGGTCACCGCATGTTTTCCACCTTCGCCTTCTTCGTAAACGGTTTGTTTGGTTCTATTGGCAGGGTGACGGCCAAGATTTCCAGTGATGGTTCCTTCTGGGTCATCAAAATTTCCCCAAGCCAAAGCGATGTATTTTCTTTCAACTGTATGGTCGGCAAATTGCTTGCTTAGATGTGTCATTGCTTCTGCCGTTTTTGCAATCACCATCAGGCCAGTTGTATTCTTATCAATTCGATGCACCAACCCGGGACGATCGTAATCGTTGCCTTCTTTTACTGGCAATTCACTTTTTTTAAAATAATGCATCAAGGCATTTACCAAAGTCCCATCCGGTTGTCCTACGCCAGGATGAACCGTCAGGCCAGCAGGCTTGTTGATCACCATTACGTCTTCATCTTCATAGACCACCGTTAACGGAATATCTTGTGGAATCACTTCTCGTTTTCCTTCACGAGGCTCATCGAGATAAATGATAATTTCTTGACGGGGTTTGATTTTGACGTTGGGTTTTACTTGCTTTCCATCTAAAGTAATCATTCCACTTTTGATGGAGTTTTGGATTTTGTTTCGGGAAATTTGAAAGAGCTTATCAAACAAAAATTTATCTAACCGAATAGGCGACTGTCCCGGGTCTATCAGTATTTTCTGAAACTCAAACTTCTCTTTTTTCGATCCTTCGTCGGTTGGTTGTTCTTTCATAATAATTTTCTTAATGTTGACTTTTCGACAACTGAATTGTAAGCCACAAAGACACGAAGTCACAAAGTTTTATAGATTTTTCCTTTGGAAAAACCCTTAGTATTTTAGTGCCTTTGTGGCAATAATTTTATTTATCTTATTTAAACGAATAAAGACGCTGATAGTTTGGAAAAAAGTAGGTGGTTCGTCCACCAATTTTATCCCATGTTACGACTCCTTTTCCGTTTGGTGCTGGCGTCCCTTCTTTACGCCATTCAAAAAACCAGTTGTCTGGATATTCTTTATAATAAGCGGAGCGTTTGATTGCAGTATTTAAAATGTCTTGCATGGTAGCAAACGCTTCTTTTAATTTTTTTGTGGGAATCGCACCCGTTTGTGATCCGGGATGAATTCTTGTTTTATAACAAACTTCATCGGCATATAAATTCCCAACACCTGCCAATATTTTTTGGTTTAATAAAAAACCTTTAATCGATCCTTTTTTAGCTTTGGTTGCGGCCAAAAATTCCGCTTCTGTAATTACCAAAGCGTCCTTTCCTAGGCCAGATTTTGCAATATACTCCTTTATATTTTCTATATAATTGATTCGAGCGAATTTTCTAGGACAATCGAATCCTAAACGTTGATGATTATTAAAATAAAAGACAAAGCGTTCGTGTTTTGTTCGATCTTCCTCTAGTTCATAATAATTTAAATCACCTGTCATTCCAAAATGTAAAAGTAGATATTCGTCGTTGTCCATTCTGGCGAATAAATACTTTCCTCGACGAAAACTGTCTAGGAAAGTCCGTCCAGTTAGTTTATTGACAAATTCGTCTCCGTTTAAGTTTCGGATAATTTTATCATCATTGACGACTACTCTCTCGATTTTTTGATTGAGGCTTGTTCCGTCAAAATATTTTTTAAAGGTTTCTACTTCGGGTAGTTCGGGCATTTTTTTGTTGTTGAATCGCTTAGCTTGTTGATGTGTTGCGCTAGGATTATTTTTTTTAAGGTAACGAAAAATGGTACTTTATTAAGTTTTAATATTAAAATAGATTGAAACAACTAGTCAAATAGCTTCACTATATTCCTATTCCTATTCCTATTCCTATTCCTATTCCTATTCCTATTCCGGATATTCTACTCGAACATGATAGATACTATTGAGTAATTTTTTAAATTCTAGTTTACAAACTTCTAATTCTCTAAAACTCAACTGTGATCTAATTAGTTGGCCTTTCATGATTTTTCCTTGAACGATTTTATTAACCATATTATCAATATCTGATTCACAAGGATCTTTGATTCCTTTGGTGGCGGCTTCAATACTATCAGCTAGCAGCAAGATGGCTTCTTCTTTAGTTCGTGGTCGTGGGCCAGGATATCGGAATGCCTTTTGATCAATAATTCCTTTGGGATTTTTTTCTACATGTTGGTGATAAAAATATTCTACACGAGTCGTTCCATGATGGGTTCTGATAAAGTCAATTAGGATTTCTGGAAGATGATGTTCTTGTGCTAATTCAACACCATAGGGAATATGTTCAATAATTTTTTCAGCACTTTCTATTGGTTTTAAATCATCATGTGGATTCTGTCCTTTTTGATTTTCAATAAAAAATTCTGGATGTTTCATTTTTCCAATATCATGATAAAGCGCTGCCACTTTTACCAATTGGGCATTTGCTCCAATCTTTCGCGCGGCTGCTTCACTTAGGTTAGCAACTTGTAGCGAATGTTGTAAGGTTCCGGGTGCTTTGATGGACATTTCTTTTAGCAATGGTTTATTCATATCAGAGAGTTCGGTCAAGGTAATTGACGAGGTAAAACCAAAAACTCGTTCTAATAATGGAATTAACGGATAAGCCAATAAAGTTAGAAATACATTTAAAAATATCCAAGTATAAACGGACCAATCAATTGTCGACAACCCACCTTCTTCTATCAATGAAAGACCTAAATAGGCAATTCCGTAAGCAAGAAAAATAAAGGCCATTGAGGAAAAAAAACGGGTCCAATCACGAACCATAATATTACTTAAGACCGCAACAATTCCAGCTAATAATTGTAAAAATGTAAAAGCATATCCTAAATCCGAAAGAAAACTTGTAATCAATACCACTACTACATGTGTAAAAAGTGCTAATCGTTCATTATAAAAAATATTAATAACAATCGGTGCAATACAAAACGGCACGATATATAAACTCAACGACCCATTAATCCTAACAATGTATACCAGATAACTGTAAATCAACGGCCACATCATTGCAAAACAGAACGGCTGAAAATAAGTATACACTCTTGGTGCATGAAAACGAAGATACATCACAAAGACACCCAAGATTAGCAAGGTTAACAAAAGGTAGCCTAAATAAACCCACCAGGCAGAACGTTCTGTAGCGATGGTTTGCTGGTAATGATCTCGATAAGAAATAAGTTGTTGATAAATGGAGTCTGTAATCAGTTCGTTTTTTCCGATTAGCAATTCTCCTTTTCGAACCATTCCGTAGGTGGTCGAAATATTGGTGAGTTGTTCATTTCTATAGCGGTCAGTAAGCGCTGCATCATATTCTACATTTCCAGCATAATCTCTTCGCAAAAGGGGAATGAGAAACTCTGCTTCTGGCAGTCCGCTTTGGAATAAAGTATCCGTAATCCAAAAATCAATTTCTTTGGTATCTAATAAACTTTCAACTGTTTTTTTTACCGTGGTATTGCCATAGCGCAGCATGATTACTTTGTCTTTCTCTAATTTAGCGAGCTCATGATCATCGGTTATTAAACCTCTTTGGTAAATCCGGTCTATAAATTTTCGTCCATAATTGATATACTTTTCTGGATGGCGAAAAACGTCTGTAAATTGATCCTGTTCTCGAACTGTTTCTACTTGATTATCAAAGTTTTTTTGAAAAATATTTTTTCGTTGTCTGGCTCGATCTGGATTGATAAAGTAATATGGAATGGTATTGGAAACTGTTGCCTTTTCTTGCTCAATTACGGACGCTGGCTTTTGAATGGCAAAGTTGAACGGAGCTACTAAATCCTCATAATGCCAATTCTGTCCTTTGTCAAATTCATATTTAAAGCGGGTATTATTAGGAAAGAGAAAACTAATAAACACCGCGGTACCTAAAATAATTAGGTATTTTACGACACTCGACATTGGTTTTCCCATTATTTTCATTGTAAGAACAGTATTTTTTTGAGTTGTTATTTAGTTTGAATTACTTTTCTAAAATCTTAATTTCCTGGCATTGATTTTTTTAATAATATAGGCATATAGAAACACATAGCTCTTTTTTCGCGGTCGCTTTCGCGGTATTTCTATGTGACCTATGTGCCTTTATGGTAAAAACAATTAACCTTCTTTTTATTATTTAGTTTGAATTACTTTTTTAAAACCTTGGTTCTCTGGCTTTGATTTTTTTTAAACATATAGGCATATAGAAACACATAGCTCTTTTTTCGCGGTCGCTTTCGCGGTATTTCTATGTGGCCTATTTGCCTATTTGGAAAAAAAATATTATTCTATTAATTCATTTTTCAAGCCCTTCAACTAGTACTACTTCCTCGCAATCCAAGGCGTCTCCGGTACACCCAAATCATGACTTAATTTCCGTCCCAACATAAATAAATAATCGGATAGTCTGTTTAGATAAATCACCAAAATCGAAGGAACCGTATCTGGTTCATTTTCTGATAAAGCAACTACCAAACGCTCTGCGCGTCGGCATACACATCTACATACATGGGCTTGCGATACGGCTATATGACCACCTGGAAGGATGAAGTTTTTTAATGGTGGAACTACTGCATCAATATTGTCGATTCCATTTTCCAACAATTCAATGTCATTTTCTGTTAAATCTGGCGTTTTAATTTCTTTGGAAGGATCACTGGCAAGGTTACTACCAATTGTAAAAAGTCTATTTTGAATTATTTCAACTAATTTTTGATCATCGGTGTCCGTTATTTGATCTCGTAATAATCCCAGATGTGCGTTCAATTCATCTACCGTTCCGTAAGATTCGATTCGGATGTGGTACTTTGGAATACGAGCACCTCCGTATAGTCCGGTCGTTCCTTTATCTCCAGTTTTGGTATATATTTTAAAAGCCATAATTGAGTTTAATTTATTTTTCTGTAAAGCGAATTTAAATCCCAAATGTACGAACAAAAAGGCGAAATAGTCCCCAGTTTTGAGCCTAAATACTATCTGTTACCATGAGATTGCAACCTCGAATATCACTAGCATCTAATCGCCCAATTACCTGGAAAGCACCATTTTTATCAATCAGCCCTAAATCGTCAGTGGCAATAAAGCTACAACTGTCCACATTAGCCAAATCAATCACATTTAAAAGTCCTGTTTTTCTGGGAGATACGTAGGAAAATGGATCTGTAAGTTCTCGTGCAAGTACTTTGAATGTTGGTGATCCATTAAACCATCCATTTCCAGTAGAATAGGCTTGAGATAAGAGTTCGGTCATACCATATTCAGAGTGAACCGCTGGTAATCGAAAGGTAGTTTTTAAGGTGGAATGCAACTCCTCTCGCGTGATTTCTTTTCGGCGTCCTTTCATTCCGCCGGTTTCCATGACAATTATATTCGATAAATCTTGTGGAAATTGTTCCGAAAGGTCTAGCAATGCGAAGCTTACCCCAATTAATAAGGTTGGAATATTATGGGTTTGGTTAAAAGCTAATTGTTTGGATAATCCGGATAGATCATCTAAATAGAAACCACTTTCTGAGTATTGAGATTGGGTAATAAATTCCTGTGCCATATATACCAAAGAGCTTCCTTTACGTTCTAAATAGGCAGGCAAGAGCGCCAAGACGCAATAATCTGCTATTTCACCATAAAAGGAGGCAAAACCGCGGAGGGCAATATCCAGATAGAATCTTGGATCTACAACATGATGCTGACTAGTAGTCGATCCCGTAGTTCCACTGCTTGTAAAGATGACTTGAGGTGGAGTTTTTCCACAAATAACCTTATGAGATTTAAAAAGGGCGATTGGTAAAAAAGGGATATCCGTTAGCGAATTAACTTTATTTAGATCTGTTTTTAAGAGGGATAGGTATTTTTTATACAACGAATTCTGTTCCGCTTGATAAGCGAATATTTCCAAGGCTATTTTTTCAAAATCCGAGGATGACAGGTTTAATATAGAAGTTTTCGAGATCACAAAAATTAGCTATCTTTGGTTAAAAGAATAAGGGTCAAAAAATGGTTTACCATTGATAGAAGTATTGTCTTTGAAAATTAAGATCATTTTTGTTTTTGGCTTTTGGCCCACTTCTATCGCGCTCATAAGGTAGATACCATTTTGCAAAACCTTAAATTATTTTTTTTAGAATTTTTATTTTTAAAAAGAAAAATATAAACTTATGAATATCAAATTGTTTATCGGTCTTTCGATACTAGTAATAATAAGTGCTTGGAGTTGTACTTCTCCTTCTGATTTTAGTGACATTCCTGAAATTGATTTTAAAGGTTTTAGCAAAAATACGCTATTACAAGGAAGGCAGAATCAGGATACCGTAATTTTGCAAATTGGTTTTAAGGATGGAGATGGTGATCTTGGTTCAAATAATGTCTTGAATATTGAAATCAAAGATCTACGTTTGGATAATGCAGTCCCTTTTGGGTTTTTAATTCCTGAAATCCCAGATCAAGGTGCCGAGAATGGGATTACTGGAACTATGGATATAAAAATATTTTCTGTTTGCTGTTTTCAAGGCGCGGTATCTTGTGAACCATTCCCAGACATGCCGGAAGATGAACTACGATTTAGCGTTCAAATTACAGACAATGCTGGGAATGATAGTAACATAATTGAAACAGACCCTTTGCGCTTATTATGCTTATAATTTCACAAATCGTTTCGTTTTTCGTAAACCATTTTTATTTCTTAGTTCTAAAAGGAAAACACCTTCTGGTAAATCGTTAATATCCAATCTTATTTGGTTTACACCTTTGTTGAAATTATGTGTTCCTTGGTACCAAGTTTTCCCAAGTTGATCATAGCAGTTAATTTCTGTTACAACGTCCGACTTGCTAGAAATCAACAGGTTGAGTTGGTCTGATACTGGATTAGGAAATAGTTTATCAATATTGATTAAATCCTGCGCTATTGGAGCTTGGATCGTGTTTTGGACAGCAGATTCATTTTCGTTACAAGGTATTTCAATAATAAAGTTTCGGAATTTAAAATCTCCGTCTGAAGACCATTTTCCATCCCAATATTGAATATGAATATACGGTTCATTTAAATTACCAGCAGGGTTTGTATAAGTGACAGCCGCTCCATTTTCCCACTCATAATTTCCATCTCCATTTAAATCTCGATATCCAATAAAGACTTTTTCATTAAAGGTCTCTAAATAACTGCGAATAAATTCATTCTCCTCCGCATCATTAATTGTTGCCAAATAACCACTAGGAATATTGTCTGCGGTGGCATTTGCATCCAGCCAAGTAGTCGTAGCATCTGAAAGAAAATAATTATGGTTGTTGTGCGTCCCCATAAAAGTAAATCCGTCCAAAGAAGAAGCACAATTTACCTCCTCACCAAGAATGGTAAAGGTCAAAGTTGAACTTACGATATTGTTATTTTCATTTACCTCGTTTACTTCCTCATCTGCATCTAGATAAACCAATAAATAGTATTCCCCAGGAGAAAGATTAGGAATCGTTAATGCTCCAGTTAAATCAGAAACAGCATAACCAGCAATCCAATTACCAGTCGGAATAGTTCCATCCTGAACATCATTGGCATCTAAATCCTGATTGGAAGAAATATAAGATTTGATCTTAAAATCACCTGCAGTTGCTGTACCATTATTGGCTGCATCAAACTCAAAATTTAAAATCTCTCCTACTTCCAAATTAGTCGTACCTAATAACATGACATTTGAAGCGCTTAAATCAGGTAGATCATTGTTAGGCTCTCCTATCACCGTTACTTCTATCCATTCTTCACAATCTCCATTAGCCGATTTGATACTGACATAGTAAGTTGACCCTATAGTTAACCCTGAAATGGATTCTTGATTAGAACAAGGATTGTCACCCCAAGGATTACATTTCCAAAATGTGTCAAAATTATCCGTAAATATTTTTGCTCGGTCAGCAGCGGTAAGTCCCGAAATTGAAATCTTTCCATTGGATGTCGTCACATCAAAATTACATTCGGTTGAAATAGGGTCTCCCACACAGGTACAACCATCGGCTTGTATTATATCGTTTTGGGTATCAGGGTTTCCATCATTACAAGCACTTCCAGAAGTTGCAGGAACTTGTGGATTATTGTCATCACAATCTTGTTCTTCGCAAACACCGTCCTCGTCGTTATCTGTACAACCACTATTTTGAACTTCAATGGTTTCAAAAGATTCACAGAGAGGATTCCAACCTTCATCCATTAAAAGAATATCAATAATTAAGGCACCTTCATTAAAGTTGGGAAGATCAATCGTATTGCCACAATCTAAACAAAGTGAAAGGAAATTATAACTACCATCAAACACTTTTACTTTAACATGCGCTGCATCTAAGCCTTCTCCGCCGAGTATCAATTGATTATTTACAAAAGTATAATTCAGGTCACAACCTAAAGGTCCTGAAGAAATATTGTCATCTTCGCACGCTTCTGTTAACTGTCCATCTGCATCCACTTTAATGAGCAATCCACCTTCATTATTTGGTTTAGAAGCTAAAAACATATATCCGTTAGATACTTCTCCTAAGGAATAAATTCTTGGAAAACTTCCAGTTTGTTCGATTTGATGATCCCAGACTAATTCAAATTCCGGAGTAATTAAACCAAACTCAAAACCTATAAAAGGATCATTGGCATATCCATAAAAGTGTTGTGCAATTAAGACATTACCATTTTTATCAAAACTAAGACCTGCGAAAAAATCATCCCCTTCGGGGCCATTTGGAGATAAAATATTCCATGGATTAACTTCCGCCGTTTCACCAGTTTGCGTATTTACTCGCAAAAGTTTATCCCAAAAATTTGACCCAATTCGTCCCCAAAGGTAATCGCCATTAGGACTTAATCGAAGTTCTTGCAACCAACTCCCGGTAGATCCGGCCACCGCTCCAGTATGAAATTCAAAATTACCATTTGGATCAATTTTAAAAAGGTGATCAAAGTCAGCCCAATGTTCCGTCCATAGATAAAGTGAACCATCTGCTCCAAAAATATATTCATTGACACTATGATAACCATGGATATTATCCTCATAATCTTCCGTCAATACATTCCCCATATCATCTGTTGTAATCACAAACACTTCATAACTTCGACCATTGGTTCCTACTTGATACTCATAGGATCCAAATATTAAATATCCATCTTTAAAAGGTATTGCTTTTGTAAAACTATCAATAAAACCAGCAGCTTGATGATTACCATTTATAGGGATCTCCACATCAAAAATCGTATCTCCATTCTCAGTGATATTTTGAAAATACAACTCTGAATTTCCATAATTATAAATGAAATTAAGATTCGGTTCTAAAGGCTTAGAAGTCATAACAGTATCGAAACTAATTAGATTTCCGTAAACATCCGTTGAGAGAATCCCATTTCTAAAATTGGAGCTATTAAAAGAATTTAAAGGTATTTGAATATCATAACCATTTGTATTTTCAACTATGGTTGGACTGGCGTCTGCATAAAAACTATTTGGAAAAGATTTAATAAAAGAACATGGCGCTGTTCCCGTTTGTTCTATTATTTCGACTTGAAAAAACAAGTGATTGTTGGTCTCATTTGATTCGATGACTGCTTCCTTCGAATCGATTTGAAAGATCAAAAAATAGGTACCACCTTTAAGATCCGAAATAGTTAAATCTCCTATCAGCGAACTTGCTCCAAATGACAGACTATTTATAGGGTATGAATCCACCAATAGATCCGTTTCAGACCATTGGGTATCTTCGGAGAGATAGATGGAGAATTCTATAGGACCTCCAGCATCAATCGTTCCTTGGTTTATTAAATCAAGTGAATAGGAAGTTTGAGTCCCAGCAGTTATGGTAGACGCGATCCCTAAACCTGCTAGTTTTAAGTCTGGGAAATTAGCATTTGCAAAAGCGAAATTAGAAAACAGGCTTATAACAAGTAAAGAAGAATAGCGAATTAGAAGTGTAAAATTTTTCATAATCAATTGTTTTTTTTGCACATGTTCGGGTTTAAACATGCACTTAAGATCCTTCATTGGTTAAGCATTTATGATACTTAATTTCTTTGAAAGTTTTCTAGAAAAATAATATGAAAAGGAATACTAAGACTCGGCAAGAAGGGCCAATGGGATAAGAAACACCCCATTATTAATCAAAAGTACAAAAAATATTTAATTTCAGAGGCACAGATTAGAAGTTTTTTTAGTCGTCTACTCCTCCTCTTTCATAAATCGCCAAGTAAAACTCGCCAAGATAGCTCCGATTATTGGGGCAAGAATATAAATCCATAAATCAGAAATATTTCCTGAAACGATAGCCGGAGCAATGGATCTAGCTGGATTCATGGAAGCACCTGTAATCGGTCCTGCAAACATAGCTTCTAACATCACTGTTGCACCAACAGCAAATCCCGTAAATTGAGTAACTGCTTTGTTTTGACTGACAAACAGGATGACTAGCATTAAAAAGTAGGTAAGAATTATTTCTAAAATAAAAGACTGTTGCCAACTCCCAAAAGGAAGGGTGGCACCTAAATGAGGATGATCAATAAATAAAAAACGTAATATACCCGAAGCTAAAAAGGCGCCAATAAGTTGTGCAATTATATAACCGAATAAATTCTTTTTTTCGAATCGATCTGTAAACGAAAAGGCAATCGAAACTGCAGGATTGATATGCGCTCCTGAGATACTTCCAAATGAATAAATCATGGCCATTACGATCAACCCAAAAGTAATCGCTATACCGACATGACTGACTGCTCCTCCAGATACATCATTAATAACACAAGCCCCTGTACCACAAAATACGAGTGCAAAAGTTCCTATTAATTCTGCTAAATATTTTTTCATAATTAATCTGATAAATGTCTAAGATACATCTCAGGATTATTTAAAAATCCTTTGGTGATTCGAATATGGATTTTCTTGAGTCGTTTCAATATGTAGCGTCTTTATTAAAGACATAGGATTTTAGTTAGGATTTAGAATTAATTGTTCTATACCTTTTGTTTCTAAAAATATTTTTTGATTTTTCAACACCAAATTTAAGGGTTTTCTAATCGTATCAGAATCCACTATTCCAAGATGGTGTTCAGCCAATCTTTTCATGCTTGTTTCATCTAATAGTTTTGCAACCCAAACTGAATGAAATTGACCTGCCTCATCTGATTGAAATTCTTCCCCAATCAGATAGTTAACACCATTTACCTCCACCTCATCACTCACTTTCAGTATGGCATATTTACAACGGATTAGGTTTTTCATGACCGCCACAAAATTAATATTTCCTGCCTCTTTTTTCCATTTTGTCAGCAAACAAATTTCACGATCTCGATCTGTATAGAAAGGAATAAGAAAACTACTATCTTTTTGTTGATAAACGGTATTGATATTATAGATCGGTTTCATGGCAAATAAAATCGGATAATCATTGTTTTGAGAATTTACAACACCAATGATTTCATTAAACGATAGCTCGTATTCATTATCATCATCTCCAACCCCATTTAGAATTTTCTTTTGAATTAAGGTATCAACAACGTATATAGTGTTCAATAATTCCTCTAGGTTTTTTGGAGCGGTAAAAGGGAGAATAGGTTCTTGTTTTTCAGGTGCTATTTTCTTTTGGATTATTTTTTTGGATGGAATTATCGTGTCGGTCTTTTGTAAATCAGCGTTACTTACTTCTTTTTTTGTAGGAGACGATTCTTTACATCCAATTATCATTAGGAGGGTAAAAACGTTTAAAAAAATTGCAAAACTTAACTTTTTAAAGATCATGATAAAATTCCTCCCCACTCACTTTTTAAAATAGAATAAACATCTAAGCTGATTTTTTCTCCATTTTTGATTTCAAATTCTCTCATCGTTCCCTCGTGCGTAAAATTAATTTTTTCGATGGCGGCTTTACATTTTACGTTTTCACTAACAACGTATCCTTCGATTCTATTTAGATTAAGGTTGACAAAACCAAGTTCATAGAGTTTGGGAAATACTTCTTTCATAATTCCTCTACCCCAATATTCTTTGAGCAACCAAAAACCGATTTCAGCTCTTCGATCTCTTTTATCTAAATCGTTGTATCCTCCGGCTCCACAAAATTCATCGGTTTTTTTATCAAAGACGCCCCACCAAAGTCCTGTTCCATTTTTTTTGAGATTGGCGTACCAGGTCATTTGTTCTTTAGTGTCTTCCAAGGTTTCATAATGAACATCATAGTACTTGGTGATTTCTGGATTGGACAATCCTTTGTGGATATGTTTTATATCTGAATCTTCGATTTCTTTTAGGTAGTAGTTTTGGGTTTCCAT
>CALGJS010000257.1 GCA_937927835.1 uncultured Saprospiraceae bacterium
ATAAGGAAAGACAAGCCAATAGGTGGTGGCCACTGTCTTGAAAACAGTTCGGAGCTAACGACTCGTGTGGGTTCGACTCCCACTCTTTCCGCAAGCGTAGCAATACGTTTTTTTAATAGCGATGTGGCGTAGCGGTTTAGCGCGACTCTCTTACACAGAGTAGATCGGGAGTTCGAATCTCTCCATCGCTACCAAAATAATCAAAGGATTATT
This sequence comes from uncultured Saprospiraceae bacterium, assembly GCA_937927835.1. Lineage (GTDB taxonomy): Bacteria > Bacteroidota > Bacteroidia > Chitinophagales > Saprospiraceae > JALZUU01. The sequence continues at coordinate 214 of CALGJS010000257.1, forward strand.
TAAAAGTCTTTGTAGCTAACTTGGTAAAGCGGCACCCTGTTAAGGTGAGGAATATAGGTTCGAATCCTATCTGAGACGCAATGAAATTAATGAATAATTAAAAATTAGGTAATGAATAATGCACTCGATTCGTAGAAGAAATTAATAGAATATAAGGAGCGTATTATTATTTATCGAAAGATTATTCAATAGAATAAGTAATAAGCTGATGTAGCAAAACGGTAATGCACCTAACTTGTAATTAGGATACTATCGGTTCGACTCCGGTCATCAGCTCGAAAAAATACTGGTGTAGCGCAATTGGTTAGCGCACTTGTCTGATACGCAGGAGGTTGGTGGTTCGAGTCCATCCATCGGTACAAATTACTTTTTAAAATGGCAATATAGCTCACTAGGTGAGAGCATTCCGTTGAAGCCGGAAAGGGTAGGGTTCGATTCCCATGTTGCCACTCGTGATTAATGAATAATTAAAAATGTGATAATGAATAATGCGCTTAAAACGTAGAAGAATACGATAGCGGACATTAATTAATGATTGGATTTTCTTTTTTAAGGCTCATAGTAATTTATTTTATTTGCTTTAAAGTAATATTATTTTTTTTAAAGAAAGAATAATGATAAGGTGAATGATGGATTGAATATCTAAAAGCACAAGCACGATAGCGGGCATTATTAATTTTTCATTAAAAATAGGAGTAAGCGTCGGCTGTGTCAAGCGGTCTCCAAAACCACTCTGTTAGGGTTCGAATCCCTATACTCCTGCAATATATTTACCTCGTAGCTCAATTGGCTAGAGTAACGGTCTTTTAAACCGTGGGTTATGGGTTCCCTGCCTGATCTGACGATCCGGCAGGCAGGGATTCCCATCGGGGTAACTTATTTAAAATGTTCCTGTGGACAAATTGGTTAAGTCGTTGCTCTTTCACAGCAAAGATTGCGGGTTCGAGCCCCGTCAGGAATACTATTGGAGGAGGAAATGAATAATTAGATAATGAATAATGCACGTTAACGTGCATTATTCATTGTCAAACACTAATGAGTATGAGTGTCTTCTTGTTCTACGATCGTTGGCGCCGTCCAAGGCTCTGATCCGACCATATTGCGTTCTGCTTTTTTGACGGCTACACCTGATCGTTTTTTATCTTTAATCATCGCATAAGTCATAATTAAACTCGTACCAATAATGATAAATAATAAAATCCCTTCTTCAAAATTTTCATCGACTAGCTGTTCTGGAATTGCGTAGAATAATAAAACAGTAATCAATCCTCGAGGAGCGACGAATAATTGTGGTAAAATATCTTTTCCAATCATCAGACGTAGAATGACAAAACGAATCAAATAGATAGAGGCAATAATCCCAAGGCTAACTATAGCAACCTTCATACTAGCCAGGGTTTCTAATTTGATAATAATACCAAAAATCACAAAGAAAAAAGTACGAACGACAAAAGCAGTTTCCATGGTGATAACATGGAGGCCTTCGTAGATATGTAAGGCTTCTTTATATTTTAGTAATTTTTTTAAGGGCCCCCAAGAAAAGAATAATTTCATATTAGCAATCAATAATCCAAAAACCAAAATGATGATTAGGGAGGATAGATGCATCTTTTTACCAACTGAATATAAGAGCAATAATACAGCAATTAGTAAAAATAATTTAACATGACTTTTGATGTTTTGAAATATTAGTACAATGATATAACTAGCGATTAAGGAAATAACAACTGTTAGTCCAATGGTGCCTGCGTAGGCTAATGCACCGCCGCCAGAATGATGAACAGGGTCTACTTCTGCTAACAATTTTCCACTTAAAAAATAAAATAAAATAATCCCTAGAATATCTGAAAAGGTACTCTCATAAATATGAAATTCCTTCTTGTCTGGTCGTAATCCACTGACACTCGGAATAATAATAGCACTCGACAAAATCGAAAGAGGCGTTGCATATAGCCATGCTGTAGTGGGATCCATTTCGAAAGCCCATGGTTGTTGTAAAATAGTTGCTGCTGCCCAGGTAGACAAGACCAGTCCTACCGCAGCAATTCCAAAAGCTTTCGCAATCGGTATATATTTCTCTGGTTTGAGTTCCAGTTCTAGTGCCGCCTCTAGTACAATCATGATCAACCCAACGATACCTAGGATTTCTAGATAAGGGAAGAAATTATAAGGTGTTTCTGGAACGATAATATAATCGATTCCAAGTTTCATGACAATTCCGAGTACAATCAACATGAGTACAGATGGTACACTGGTCTTCTTGGAGAGTTCTCCAAAAACAAAGGAGATCAATAAAATAAGACTGGATACAATGAGCAGATTATAAGGTTCTAACATTTTTCTATTTTGATAATCTTTAGAAATTTTATTTTATCGAAGTCTAAAAGACTTTAAAGAATTGATCGGCATTGATAGCCCCAATCTTCGAGTAGTTTTATGAGGTGTTTAAGGTGTTGATCTTGTCTTACCCGTAGTCTTGCTTTATAAGCAATCTGTTGGTTGGGTTGATCAACGACTTTGATCTCAGGAGGATAAAACCAGTCGATATATGGACAGGCAAATAATTTATCTTTTAATCTACCTAAACTTTTATCTTTCATTTCTTCTGGCGGTATGATTTGTAAAAAATTAATACCCTCCAGTCGCTCTCCTTCTACTTTAGTAAATCCATCATTGATCAATGAGGTATAATTGATAAAACGAACGCCCTCTTTAATTTGAAGGGTTAGTCCCAATCGATCAACTTTATCAATCACTCCTTCATTAGAATTGACCTTGATGCGTTCTCCTTCAGAAAAAGAATCGTTTAATAATAAAAGGTGACCCGTAAAGTAATTTCGTAAAGGAATATAAGCCAGTGCTAAACTGATCAAAATCAATGAACCGTGTATTACGGGATTGATCAGTGCAAAGGTCATCGCAATAATACCGATACCAAAGGGTTCTAGTAATATTCGAAGCTTACGTAGATATTTAATGGTGGGCTGGGAGAAATAGCCACCTGTACGCGTGTTTCGTTCAATGACTTTAATGATAAATCCCACGAGCATAAAAATCCCTATGATCACAAGGATTAAAATAAACCAACGGCTCCAGCTAATACTCAAATCTTCCAGCATATTAAATTATTGATTGATTGGTATATCCTTTTTTTCCGTCAAACTCTATGTACTGTTGTTCGTCTAGTAGACGTCCAACTTCGTTGACGACCATCGGGTTGACTTCTAGCCAACCGTTCATGTTTCGTTGTACTACGCCGAGGTTAAGTGCTCGTTGTAGAATAGGACGATAAGTAGTTTTAAAAGAAGGGCCTAGATATTTGCGCAAACGGTATTCATTGGTTCTTCGTTCAATCATTATTGAACGTAAGAGTACCGCAATATCCGGATTGAGAAAATTCGGTAACGTAAAAGTGACATCAGAATGTGGCTGTACTTTTTCGTCATTAAATTTATGCATTAGCGCAGCCCAATGATGCATCACCTGTCCGACGTTTCCTTCAGACAAACGATAGAGTCTTCCTAATAATTTATCTAATTCCTTAGTATTAAATTCTTCACCTTCAGAATTTACCAATTGCATATGCGTGGCACTGTGTCGAATCAATACGGCTTGTTTGATATCTTCTAGACTCATTCGGTCTAGCGTTATTTCCGTTTGGAAAATTTTCCCAATATCAAACCATTGATTTAGTTGATTGTGTAACCAATTGCTCGTCGAAACCATAAAAAAGATTCGTCCCGCATTTTGGTCAATCGCTCGTACTAATCGGCGAACATTCTGACTCAAGGTTATTTTATCATCCTGCCAAAGTTCTAGATCATCGATCCAGATCATGGTAGGTTCTTGTACATATTTTAAAATAAAATCTAGACTCTCGCCGAGATCCATCGTTGTTTCAAAAGGTCGTCCCTGAATGGTGATTCTATTTTCAGGATTAAGCGCAATAGCATTGTCGTTAAAATGTTCTCGATTGACTAATTGTCCTAATAAAGTTTTTCCTGAAAATCTTTTTCCTGTTAAAAGTAACGCACCTCTAAATCCTTGTTTCCAATTTTCAATTTGCGTACTAATATGGCTTAGCTCATCGGTACGGCCTACCCAAAAAGAACTGCCGATATATCCGCGAGTCATAAAGATATTGGTATAATGTAAATTGTCAGCTTGGACACTACGTGCTCGGACTACTCGAACTATTTTTTCGGAGACAGACATCACCTCTTCTTCTCGAATACTTTTTCGGTACTGCTTAATAAAGTATCCTTTTTCCTTAACCCATAATTTTAATTTTTCCCACCAAGCTATTTGGTATCGACGGTATTGATTAATAGTCGATTGGAAAGAAAGAGAAAGGAAGTCTTCTTGAAAGACCTTAGAAACTCCAAGGGTTTTTCCTAATTGCTCTTTTACACCTTTGCGAAGACCAAGAATAGTCTCGCCACTCTTGTCTAAATTTTTAGTAAGATTTTGTAAAATTTGGAGGATGTCATCCGTAGGATGGGGCTGATCTTCTAGACGTTCGTTTTGAATTAAATTTCTAATGTTCTCAATCGCTAGATTTAAACGACTATGAATATTATTACTAATTTGAAAAAATTCATAAACCTCTGACATGACTTCTGATTCAATCCATTCACGGGTGCTTTGTCGAACGTTTAAGTCTTTATATAACAAACGGCCATCTTGGAGGGACACGTTTACTTTCATCTTTTTTGGCAACTCTTGAATCTGTTCGTTTAGATCTGAGTTGAATTTTCCTAGTTTACTAGAAATTAGAATTTTGCGATCTACTTCTTCTAACTGGTGAACTACGTCTATCGAAATAGGTTCGTTTCCTTTTTCCTGAATCCCTTCTCGGATGGCAATTATTTCAGCCTTAACCTGTTCAATCGTTTCGAGATAATTATTAAAGGTGTCTACGAAATGACTATTGATAACTACATAAGCACCGGAAGAATTCCATAAAGCTTGAAACTGTGCTTTGAGTTCTTCTGCTTGTTTTTGAAATTGAACAAATTGTTCTTTATAAACTGGCCAAGGATTATTTTGGAGATACCAAATCTCTCTTAGTTTTTGATGGTCTGGTGTTGCCCTTTTAGTCGCTTCTAGATAATTTTTTAGGTCATTACTTAATTCAAAAAGTAAATCTCGTGATTTTGTTTTTTGTTCTTGAAAAGCTTTCAAGGTAGCGTCACCATCAGATACTCGCAAGAAGGTTTTATGTTCTTCGAATAAAATATCCCGCCATAGTAATAAAAAATACTTTACCCGTTCAGACCAGTCGAAGGTAATCAGATAATCTTCAAAGCGTGGAGGGTCAGTAGTTAGTAGGTGCGCATATGCTAAGTCACTGATCTCTGTTGCTTGTTGACTTAGTTCAACTAGTCCATCAGCAAGTAGCGCGATATGCGCTGTTTCTTGTGTTTCGCTATTGTAAGCTTCTGTGATGAGGTGCGTAACTCGTTGTTCGAATTCCTGCAACAGAGGATCTGGCAAACGATCTGGCTTCGTAAGAGGTGTAACTGTTGGTTGATTATCCAAATTTAGCGTGCTATTATGGTTATCTAATGTATTTGGTAGACGAGGTTAATTGAGAGCTTTCACAAAATAATATTTTTTACGAAATTTCCATTCAAATTTAGCTAGTCGTATAACTAATTCGGTATACAACATCTGCATAATCGTCACTAACGAGCATCGAACCATCAGAAAGTAACTCAATATCTACCGGACGACCCCAGACTTCCTGCGTGTCATGATCGAGCCAGCCTTCTGCAAACGTGGTATAACTGATGACCTTATTTCCGTCTAATTTGGCTAACATTAAGCGATAACCACTTTTTTTCTCTCGATTCCAAGAACCATGTTCTGCTACGATAATCTGATTTTTATATGCTGCTGGAAACTGCTGACCAGTATAAAATTCAAGGCCGAGCGGTGCGACGTGGGCTCCTAAAATCTGTGCAGGTGGTGTAAATTCGTCGCAAGACCTTTTTTCACCAAATTCAGGATCGGGAAGATCGCCCTGATGGCAATAGGGATATCCGAAATGCATTCCGTCTTTTGGCGCATGATTAAGCTCACAGCCCGGAAGATCGTCGCCCATCCAATCTCTCCCGTTATCGGTAAACCAGAGTTCTTTACTAGTAGGATGCCAAGTAAACCCAACCGTATTTCTGACACCCATCTGAATGATTTCTCGATTGGTCCCATCTGGATTGATTCGAGTAATACTATTAAAAACAGGGTCTTCCGATTCACAGATATTACATGGTGCACCTACGGGAACATATAGTTTTCCATCAGGACCAAAATTGATGTATTTCCAACCATGGTGATCTTCTGTAGGATACTCATCATATACCACAGTTGGTTCTGGTTCTTTATCCATGTTTTTTTCAATATTATCATAACGTAAGATTCTACTAACCTCCGCTACATAAAGACTGCCATCTCGATAGGCTACGCCATTAGGACGGTTGAGCTTTTTATCAATCACAAATTTTTTCTCCGCTTTAAAATCATTGTCCTCGTCGCGTAAAGCATAGACATTGCCCGCCCGCATGGATCCTACGAAGATCGTCCCGGCCTCACTTCGGCGGAGAGATCTGGCATTCTTTACCTTTTCCGCGAATAGTTCAATTTTAAATCCTTCGGGTAATTTGATTTTGTCTAATTGGATGGGTGGTTTGGGTTTTTCCGGTTTCTTTTTTTCGTTGGTTACTTTTTCGGCTTTGGCAGTTTTTTCAGTGGTTGTTGCTGTATCATTAGCAGGTGTCTGACAAGCGGTAGCCAACAGAAGGTATACACTGAATATGAGGAGTAAATTTTTCATAATAAAATATGTTTTTTGCCAAATTATTTTGGAATATCAACCGGACAGATGATAATTGATTACAATATCGGTTTTTTTCGTGGATTGAAAAAGTGAAGATTGGAAAGAGATGATAATTTCAGCTATAGAACAGTTGACTTTCTTCAATCTTACCTTCGGCAGGCAGGCGCGATTGAGGGAAGCAAACAGCCAATAGCGAAATGCAAAAAGTATTTTTAAAGTCTAGTTTTGATTTTAAATGGAATTTTAACCCCTGACTAGCATTATCAATATATTTTCATAAACTGTCTGGTCGTGGTTCTTTTTTCATCCTGTATTTTAATAAAATAAGTTCCGGCGAGGAGATTAGAAATATCCATTGTTGTGCTGGAAGTTCCTCTGGAGAGCCTCTGAGTAAAGACCAAACGTCCTGTTGTATTATAAACATGAATGAGCATGTCATCTGTAGTTATAGTACCTCGTTTCAGCGTTATTCTGTCGGATGCTAAGTTGGGAAAAGCTTCTATATCATCGCTCTTTTCCAGTTTTATGGTTCTTATTTCACTGTATTCAAAAGCGCCATCAAAATCAAACTGTTTGAGTCGATAATAATTTAATTCATTAACCGGGTCGAGGTGTGTAAAGCTATAATTTTGTTCTGTGTTCGTGGTTCCATATCCTTTTACCTCACCAATTTTCTCAAAAGAAATTCCATCCGTACTATGTTCGATAAAGAAGAAGTTATTGTTGATTTCAGAGGCTGTCTGCCAGTTCAGGTAAGCTGATTTATGGTCTGTTTTTACAGTGAATTTTGTTAATTCAACTGGAAGTACAAACGAAGAAATCATAGCGTCAAAGCCTGACAACCGACTGGTGAAATTAGTGCTAGTTGCGTTATAAACACCGTCTGCCGTCGCGGTTCCGATATTTTCAACCCTTACCTCAAAAATAAATCCAGTCACCCGATCCGTCGGATTGAGACCTGCATCTTCGACTGCCCGGACATCTTTGTTATCATCAATCCCGTCGGTGCCTGCGGTCGGAATACAAGGATTGGTGATGTCCACGCTGTTGGGATCTGAAAAAGTGTAAACTCCCGTACCAGTGGTAGTATAAATATTAGAATTAATGTTTGGTGAACTTGCTGGACAAGCAGCGACTACTCCAGGATGATTGCCGCCCGGGCCATCGGTATCTTCCCAAAAGCCATTATAATCAATGGTTCCATATTCAGGTGGAGAAGCACCGTCATTTTTAAAAATCAGGGAAGCTGATTCAAATGCTTTTCCAGCCGTATTTACACTTCCTACTATGACGGTCAGATCCTTCGCTTCTACATATAAATGTGACGCAAAAGAAACTTCAATAGTATAACTTCTGACATCTCCGGTAGAAGATTGCGAAGAGGACAGCGAACCGTGTGAGTTGGTTCCACTTAGTCCTATTGTATTTTGTGTAATATTCATTTTATCAGAAGCGTCTCCAGTCAAAGCGATTCCACCATATACATCATATGGTACGGTATTTAAAGTTTGGGTAATTGTGACATCATCCAATCCACCGGCAATAGAACAATCATTATTGGCTTCGTCCCAGAGGTCGTGGGTAGTCGTCAGACTCAATACTTCTGTGATACCTGCGGTGACCGCCTGTACTCCTACTTCACCTGACTCTACATCTGTAAAGATAAACCGGCCATCTGTGCTTCCGAATCGAACGTCGCACTGTGCCGTCAAAAAAATAGAGGTAAAAATTGAAAAGTAAAAAATAAATATGCTCCTTTTCATAGTAAATGATATTGCGGGGAGCTTTAAATTGAATAGAGATTGGGCAGGCTATTAAATCTTGTGCAATTAGTATTCCAGTTTTGAGAAAATGTGACAGGAATAAAAATAGTCAAAGTGGGATTAATAGCGTTTTAACTGAATAATTCAGAGAGCGTTTTTACCAATTCAGGTAATTAAGTGCCAGATAGCCACTATCGACGGTAGTAAGTTGCTGATTGTCAGGATCTGCAAGTAGTTTTTTAAATTCAGGTAATGGATAGAGTTTTACCTCAATAAACTCGGTATTATCTAAGTTTTGAGTAGTGATTTTTTCGCAATCGGTAGCCAATAAACAAAATCTGGTTTCGGTAGAGTAGGCTCGATGGAAGATTTTTTGAAAGACGATTTTTCCTGCTCGGTAGCCAGTTTCTTCTTCAAGTTCTCTACGGGCAGCAGTTTCAGGAAGTTCTTTTTGATCAATATACCCTTCTGGAAAACTAAGTAATTCCATCTCTGGGCCAGGACGAAATTGTTTGACGAGAATGGCTTCTTTGTTTTTTGTGAAGGCAGCGATGGTTACAAAATTTCCGTTGCGGACAATGTCAAAATCTGCTGTTTCTCCATTGGGCATTCGGAATGTTCGGCGTAGCATGTCTCGCCAGCCTTTGTATCCGACTTCTTCTTTTATTTTCTGCCACATACCGGTTGTTTAAAAAGAAAGATGTTTTGCTGGTTACTACTCGCTTTTCCTCATCGTTTCTGAAATTGCAATAGAGAAAAGCGAGTAGTAAAAACAGCCAAAGGTTATCTCAATCGGAAGTTAGTAGCGCCTAGTAATCCGATATCTGTGTAGATAGAAATACGGTAATAACCAGAGCTGAGTTTTTCATCTAAATCGTGAGAAAAGGAAATTCGCTGACTCTTTTGAACGTTTACTTCTTTCGCTGCCGCTGCCGAAATATTTTGTGTTTGACCGTTGACAACTACTTGAGCAGTAATAGGTTCTTTTAATTTGATGGGTGTTGCTTTTTCATCCGTAATAACTAGATAAACTGGACGCACTCCTTGATATTCTTGAGGTACAGAAGTTAGATCAAAACTAACTTTGACCTTTTTTGCACGTCGTGATTTAGACGTTACTTTTTTACTATTTCTTTTTAAGAATTCTACGTTAAATGCAGAGGCTTTGAAATTAGCGAGGGTTAGTCGATCTAATTCACCTTCCATAGAACGATTGAGATTGGCCATGGCGAGGTTGTCTTCGCGTGCTTTCCCAAGATCCTTGGTTAGTCCAACCGTCATATTACGTAGTGAATCATTTTCAGAACGCAAAGAAAAGATGGAAGACTCCAAAGCAGATTTAGAAGCAAGTAACCCTTGAATTTGACTACGGAGATCGTTTATCTCCGTTCCATTATCTGTCTGTTCTTTAGCCAAAGCGTTGCTGATCGATTTGATTCGTTGATCGCGACGACGTACTCTAGCTTTTTCACTTTTTAAAGATTCTTGTAAAGATTCATTCTCGTCTGCTAAAGAGTAATAAGCTGATTCTAAACTATCCACTTCTGCTTCTAAGTCTAGTTTAAGAATTTCGATCTCTCCAAGTTGCTTGGACAAACTAGTTTTTTCTGAGATGAGTTGTTCTTTCTCTGTTTTTAATCCATATCCCCAAAAGGCCGTGCCTAAAAGGAAAAGAAATAAGAGTACTGCAAGGATTCCAAGAATAGTTCTGGTCTTCATTGTATTTTTTTAGGCAAAATTAATAAAATAAACGATTGTACACGATAATAAAAGCTAATAAAGCGATAACTAACCAAAGACGGTGGCTTTACGTCAAATAAGGGTGGAAACCTATAAATTACGTCTCATGATTAAGCTTTTAAGGATATATAGGCGTTGCCTAGAAAGAACTATTTACTAAGACAAAAAGTTATAATTACCATTAAATCGTATAGATTACTACTTATATTTTCTAAATTTCTAAAAAAATAGAAGAACCTATTGTTTTATTGACATCCTTAAACCATTTATGAAACGTATTTTACCTCACTCATTTCTTATCATCAAAGTTGTCATTAGTGCGATTTTAGCTACCATGTTGTATTCCTGCAATACAAGCAAGCTTCCTTATTATGATAAAGAAATGAAAAATTGGGAAACGAGCAAACTACCTAGTGAAGAGCCAACGCATACCTTTTTTCTAGTGGGAAATGTAGGAAATATAGAATTGCCAAAAAGATTACCTCCTGTATTGTCTCTTTTGAAAAAAGATTTAAACACTGCACCGACAGCTTCTTCTTTGGTGTTTTTAGGAAATAATATCGCACCAGATGGATTACCTGAAAAAGGAGATCCCAATCGTACCCTACGCGAAGCGCAGCTCCAAAAACTGTTTACGCTGTTTGATAATTTTAAGGGGAAGACTTTTTTTGCTCCTGGTAGCAAAGACTGGAAGAATGGAGAGGAGTACGGACTCAAGGCTTTACAGCGACAAGAGGCATTTATCGAATCTTATTTTAATAATAGATTTCCAAACGAAAAGAGAGACCACTTTCTTCCAGATGGTGGTTGTAGTGGACCAGAAAAAGAAAAAATTAGTAAAGACATCGTCATGATCTTTGTCGATAGTCAGTGGTGGATCCAAAATGGAGGCGAAGCAAAAAATACAGGTAAAGGTTGCGAGAATACTTCTCGCCTTGGCTATCTTGTAGAATTAAAAAAACAGATCAATAAACATCGTAACGATCACGTGTTGGTCATCATGCATCATCCGCTTTATAGTCGAGGAGTAAGAGGTGGACATTATCCACTTAAAAGTCATCTTTTACCGTTCCCAGGATTGGGGTCGCTCAACCTGATTCGACGTAATTTATTTGGAAATAAACAAGATAGTAATCATCCAGATTTTTTATTATTAAAAAGAGAAATTGAAGCAATGTTGTTGGGTTATGAAGATATGGTGTTTGTTTCTGCCCACGAGCATAATCTTCAGTATTTTCGACAAAATAAAATTAATCATCACTTTATAATCAGTGGAGGAGGTAATGAAAAAATAGAATATGCAACGACTGGACGGCCTGATGGAAATGGGGTAGAAGCACGTTTTGTTCATGCCTCCACTGGTTATTCTAAGATATATACTTATGAAAATGGAAGCATGTGGCTAGAATTTATTAAGCCTAATAAAGAAGGAAATGGTCAGACTATTTGTTTTAGAAAACAACTTAAAGAAAGTAAAAATCCTCCCGCAATAGATTTAGTTTCGAATGAAAAATTTGCTCCAATTAGTCAAGATAGTGTAACGCGAATTGCGGCGGCACAGTATGCGTCTGGAAAGTTTAAAGAATTTTTTATGGGGCGACAGTATCGTAAAGCTTGGGGTGCAACTGTCAATGCACCGCCGATCGATTTAGCAATTGCAAAAGGAGGACTGAAGCCGATTCAGTTAGGTGGTGGAAAAGCATCGCGAACGATTCGTTTGGAAAATGGCGATGGACAGCAGTATGTACTTCGGTCACTTAATAAAAGTGTAAAAAAATCAATGTTCGCTCAGTTCCTCGATACTTGGATAGAAGGATATTTTCAGGATCAGGTTTCGGGTCTACATCCTTATGGTGCGCTAGTTATTCCTGTACTGGCGGAAGCGGCAGGTATTTATCACACAAATCCACGCCTCGTGTACGCACCTCGCCAGCCTGCGATGGGTTCCTACAATAATGAATTCGGAGATGATTTATATATGTTTGAAGAACGGCCCGCTGGTGATCGTACGGATATCAACAGTTTTGGAAATAGTAAAAACGTTATTTCTTATCGCAAATTAATACCCAAATTAGATAAGAATTCTGATAGTCGAGTTGATCAAAAATGGGTCGTAAAATCTAGAGTGTTTGATCAATTTATTCACGATTGGGATCGCCATGATGACCAGTGGCGTTGGGCAGGTTTTAAACAAGCAGATGGCACGACACTTTATCGCCCAATTCCACGTGATCGAGATCAATCTTTTTATGCTAGTCGTGGATTTTTTCCGTGGATAATGGGCCGGAATTTTGCACTTCGACAGACGAAGACCTTCAGAAGTAGTATTAAAGATGTGATAGGGCAAAGCTATAATTCTAAATGGTTTGATCGTTATTTTATGAACGAATTAAGCCGAGAAGATTGGCTGAATGCTGCGCGGATGCATCAGAAAAATTTGACCGATGAAGTGATAGAAGCCGCAGTTGGACGCTGGCCTGAATCTATTCAAAAAGTGAATGGAGAAGAAGTAAAAAAGAATCTAAAAAGTCGCCGAAATGAATTACATAAGTATGCCGAGAAACTATACGAATATCAAGCTAAAATGGTGGATGTCCGAGGAACGAACAAGCGAGAATTGTTTGAGGTAGAACGCCGCGAAAATGGAATTACAGAAGTTAGGGTTTTTAGTGTCAATAAAAAACGAGAGAAAAAATCAGAAATCTATCATCGTGTTTTTTATCAATCAGAAACCAAAGAAATTAGATTATATGGTTTAGGAAATGACGATGAATTTATTATTAAAGGAATTTCTAAAAAAGGATTGCTTATCCGAGTGATTGGAGGGGAAGGGATGGATCGCGTCGTAGACGAATCGAAAGTCAATGGACTGCGAAAAAAGAATTGGATTTATGATCAGCCCGATGGAATCGTAATTGAAGGAGGAAAGGAGACGAAGGATATGACAGAAAATACGTTAACCGTCAATAAATATGATCGTCAATTATTTACGCACAATCACTATATCCCGTTGCCTTCTTTTGGTAGCAATGTCGATGATGGTTTTTTTGTAGGACTAGGCTTTAGTTTTTGGCGATATCGTTTTCGAGAAAAACCATATGCGAGTAAACAAACGATCCTTTTTAATCGAGCGACAAAATCAAATTCTTTTAACTTTAGTTATAGTGCGGACTTTATTGATTTTTTTGGAAAATTAAATTTTCTTCCAACGATTTCTGTAGAACAACCCATCTATTTTAATTTTTTTGGTTTAGGAAATGAAAATCGTCCGCCACGAGAACGAACCAACTTTAATCAGGTTCGATTGGAGCGGGTTCGGGTAGCGCCGCTCTTGGGTGATGCTTGGCGAAATCAAGTATATAGGTTAAGCTTTGGACCATTTTATGAAAGAGTTAGAACCGTTAAACAAGCCAATCGAATTTCTTCACAAAGCAATCAATTTACGGAGCGAGATTTCCGAGTACAACATTATGGCGGATTGAGTTTTGCGGGAGAAGTGAATACGGTCGTTGGAGGAAAAGAAGGAACGCGACTATCTATTTTTGCGGACTATCGACGTAATTTTACGGAGGAGGATCATTTTGGATCGGTCGGTGGGTCACTGACTACCTATGCGACACTCAATCGAAAATTTCCAACAACTTTAGCATTGCGTTTTGGTGGCTCTCATCTAATTGGTGGTGACGAAGGTTTGCGATTTTATAATTATCAAACGTTAGGTAATAATAGCTTTTTACGTGGTTTTAGAAATAATCGATTTTCAGGAGAAACGGCGATTTATGGAAACGCAGATTTACGAATTTCTCTTTTTTATTGGAAAAATAAAGTCCTTCCTCTCGAAGTAGGAATCAACGGTGGTTATGACATCGGACGGGTTTGGCTAAAAGGCGAAAGTTCAGATGATTGGCATGCGGTGAGTACGGCCGGTGTTTGGTTTTCTCCTTTTCAAATGGCGGTGATTAATGCGTATTATAGTTTTACGAATAGTCGGGATGATGATACATTTACGTTGCGATTGGGGTATTATTTTTAGGATATGTCTTGAAATGACAATCGTTTTTTTTTTTTTGAAAATAAATTGTTTAATTTTCTCGTTTTACTAAAAAAGTAAATATGAGTGAAGCTAAAACACGTCAAGAAATAGCTCTTTTGTACGGAATTTCCACGAAAACATTAAAAAAATGGCTTGAACGAGAAGATATAAATCTTCCTAAAGGCTTAATTAGTCCCAAAGATCAAGAAAGGATATTTGAGAAGTTAGGTCTTCCGATAAATTCCGATTAGTTCCTAATGTTTCCAATTTATGGAGAAGATTTACCTTTCTTTTATAAGTGTTGCTCGATAATTTTGTATCTGTTATCTTATTTTTATTATGATACAGTTACTTTATTTATTTCTGATAGCGCTAGAAGAAATAAATCATTAGTACTGCTTCATTTTGTAAAATAGGAGGGAGGCTACCGAAACTCCTTAGTAAGAAGTAGGAATTATTTTTCTAAAAATTATCAAAATGAGCAAAATTTTAAATGTTTTTGTGTTTTCGTTATTGTTATTATTTGTTGCATGTAATCAAGAAGAGGTAGGAAATTTTCAAGATCAGGAAACCTTTGAAGTAATTAATTTAACGGTAGATACCTATTCTTTGGAAGAGTTTAATGAGGGTGTTGAGAATGTTGCGTCTACACGAGGAGATAAGGGTAAGACGACAGTGTTTTTTAACACCAATGGTGAGATGATTGGGACAACTGGGCCTAGTACGGATCTTATTGTTGTGTGTTATGGTGCACCAGCATCTTCTCCTGATGCACAATGCATTGGTATACATGACTCTAGTAGTTGTAGTGATGGACCTTGTGGAGAAGGTGATGAACCTAATGATGATAACTGTTACTGTTATGTAATTCATTAATTGAAATAATTAATATGATTTCAAAAGAATTTATATGTATTCTATGGAGACGAGTATTCGTCTCCATACTTTTTTGTGTAGCAATAATTGTTACTGTAGTAGCCCAATCCAATCTTGTTCTTAATGGTGACTTTGAAGCATTAAATTCATACACTTTTGTTGGTAGCACTTTTACCATTGATGGAATAGAAGTAACGTTACCTAAAGGGAAAGAGATTTTTCAAGCTTTTTGGGCAATAAGTGACACTAACTCTATAAATAAAACTTATGTAGCATCCGCCCATTGGAATTTTAATAACGATTCTACGACTGTTGGAACTACTTTTTATTCTAATCTTGGAGAAGCGAATAATGGTTATGCTTTTGGTCAGATTTTCCCGTTTGGCAGAAGGAGAAACGATAAAAACACCTTTTCATCTACTCATTTGGTAGGGCGTACTTGCCGTCCTTTAGTTGGGGGTAATTCCTATCACCTTTCTTTTTGGATTAAGCTTTCTAGAGGGAATACTTTAGCAGATCATATAGATATTTTTTTTTCGGATGATATTCATTCAAAGAAAGGTACACAAAGAGTGCGGTTCAAAAAAAAGAAGATCATCCCATTGGAAGATGAATCGCCACTTTATCAAATAGAAAAATTACCGAGTGATTGTAAGGTGTTAATTCCAGAAAGTACCATAGATGGTTATCAATTGGTGTCATGTGATTATATCGCTCGGGGAGGAGAGACTTATATTTATTTTGGAAATTTAGATTATGAATTACCTGAATCCATTGTAAGGGTAGTAGTGGCTGAGACTGGAAAGAAAAAATTACAAACTCCCTATTGTTATTACTATATTGATGATGTAGTTTTAGTTAGTCAAGATCAAGAAGAGGTTTGCATAGAGCAGAAAGGGGAAAATTTGGCCGTGTCTATAGATACTATTTCTGAGGTAATTTCTAGCCTAGAACCAGTATTAAAAAAAGAAATAGAAATAGGTGCTCAATATTTTGCATCTGGAAGTTATGAATTAAGCAATTCAGCTCTTTTAAAATTAGAGGAAATTTTATCTAAGATTGATTATGATAATTTGATGTCTATTAATATTACGGGACACACCGATGATGTTGGTGATATTGAAGATAACCAGACTCTTTCATTAAATCGAGCAGAAGCAATTAGCAAAATAGTTGAAAAGTATTTCTTAAATTTTCAAATTTTTGGAATGGGAGAAAGTTCCCCGAAATATTCCAATGATACGGAAGAAGAAAGGTTGAAAAATAGGAGAGTGACATTAGAACTAATTTATAAATAAACGATTGTTTACCGCCATTCATACAAATACCATCCAGCGTTCTTATCCGCTCCTCTCTTCAGTTGTTTCGCTTTTGTATTTATATAGTTTAAAATTATTTCATCTTCTCTACCTTGTTCACTTTTATAATGCGAAAATAATAGCCATATTTTTTGTCCAGATTTTAGATTAGAAAAATCAGATTGCCAATCTTTGTAAAGTGGTTGTCCGTAGATGGTTGGTTTAGTATTGGGATAAGAAGGAAGATAATAGCGGAGTGCTGCATCTGTAAAAGCATAAGCATAAATTGCTTCCGTTGGTTTTCGATTTTTTTGGATATCTTCCAGCGCAGTGGTGATTTCTTCTCTTTTAAATTTGGCCATATTATGAATAGCGGTATTTAAAAAAGTTTGTAAAATAAGTAAGCCTGCGATGATGCCTGTCACCCAAGATTTATAAGGAAGATTCTTTGTTTTTTTATAAAAAAAATACAACCCAAAACTTACCAATAATAAGATCGCTGGTCCGGCAAAAAGTAATAGTCGAGGAATCGTAGAGTAGAGTTCTAATCCAGAAGCTAAGAACGCAAGCAGCATCGGGACAAGAAATAATAGACAGTGTTCAAGCGAAGATTTTTTCCAAAGTTCATATCCTCCTAATAACGCAAAAGGTAGTGCTAGCCACTTGTAAAAGAAGCCTCCAGGATTGCCAAGAATGCGAAAAAAAGTATCAAAATACCAGTGCCAACTTTCGATCTCCCAGAATTTTAATGGCATGAAATATTCCGTATGATAATTGATTAATCCTGAATTTTCTAGCGTTGGTAATATTTGAAAATAAAAGAAAATTCCAAAACTAATACTCCAACAAAACGTAGGGAAGACGATGTTTTTTATTCCTTCTTTTTTGCGCAGCAAACGCACCAATAATGCTAGCCAAACACTAGCTAGGACAAACACTACCGGTTGGGAAAACCAAATAAAAATACTTCCTAATAAACTGAGATAAAACCACTTTTTTTTATGTTGAATATTTTCTAATAAAATCAAGGTTAAATAACTTATCGAAACTGCTGCTAAAACATCGAAACTATATTGCTTGATCTCAGAAGAAAAGTAGACCAGGTTAGAATTGAAAACAAAGAAAGCTAAAGCAATTGCCGCAAAAGAATAAGGTAGTAATCGACGAACAATTTTTGCAAAAATAACCACACTAAGCAATCCTGCTAAGAGAGGCGCCAGCCGCAAAGCCATCTCACTATTTCCAAATAAGCTGATGATAAATTTTTCTAAATAAAGAAAAAATAAAGGAGCAGATTGATCGTAAGGAAGTCCGCCGCTAAGTTCCCCAAAAGGGAGCGTAATAATCCCAGTAGCGAGGTTGGCTTCGTCGTACCAAAGGTCTCTGTTGTGTAAAAACGGAATAATACGAACCAGGAATCCCCAACCAATGAGGATCGGAAAAAGGCGTTGATAAAGCCAGTCTAAAACGGAATTGTCTTTAGGTAAACTTTGGATTCTCTTAGCTTGAACGGTTGAGGAAATTTTTAATCACTGGTAAAGATACAGGAACTTTAGAAAAAATCAGTTTCCCTTTAAAAGCCGCTCGAAGTCTAAATAACTAAAATATTACCCGGACCAACTTTAACCGATTTCTTCGCTCGCTAGGGACGATGACTTCATTAGAAGCTACTTGTACGGCGTCTCGGAATCGCAGTTTTATCTCTTGATTTTCTGTGCTCATGACGCTGTTACGATCATAATCTCCAGTGCTGTTGATGACATACTCGCTGACGGTACTTTCCGGTTTGATATCGTCATTGAAAAGAAGGCGAAGTTGCGAAGGTGTTTTTAGAATAAAGTAGCTAGAGAAAATCGCATTATCATCTTGTGAATATTGTTTTTTATGTAAAATCTGATCCCAGTGTGGTGTCCCATCTGGGTGGACTGCTACGATAAAAACATGGTCGTAATAGTAATCTACGATATAACGCAATCCATCTGCTCCAACTAGACCACGGCCTGCGGAAGCCATTCGTCTTTCGTATTCTTTAGTTCGTTCAAACATCAACAACATACCACCGTCTTTTCTAAGTACGATGTCTTGGATGCGAACATTGTCTAAGCCTTTAAAATCTTTGACGGTTTTTTCTTCTAGATCAGAGATTAATTGCTCTTCAAATGTATTATATACCAAGCGATATTTTCTAAAATCATAATCGGGAATATGAACAGAAAAATACCCCTCTGCTCGATTTCTATTTTTGGTAGTATAGAGTCCACCTCCAACGAGTACTTGATTTCGATTATCGTAATCAAATAGAACACCATAACTCAGTTTACTTTCCATAGGTAATGTGAAAACTTCAATGTTTTCACTTCCTGCTCCGCAGCGATAGACTAGATAGTGATGATCGTCGATTTTGTTTTTGCGATTGTCCTTACTCATGATTAGATACATGACTCCTTTATTGTTGACGAGGAGTTCGATATGTTCATTGAAAAATTGACTGTCATCAATTTCAAAGCTGGTTGCCCAGAGGATCTTTTTTTTATTTAAATCATAAGAAACGGCTTTGATATCACTTTGGTTTTTGATAGAGTAGATGAGTACCTTTTTTTTATCCTCAGAATAAATTAACTGATACGCAGGTTCTCCAAAGCTAGTGCCATATTGAACGATGGTAGCCGAATCAATCATGTTGGCAGCTGCGTCATACTTTTGGATTCGAAGATATTCTTTGCGCTTCTTTTTATAATGATAAATAATACTGAAGTCATTGCGATCGGGGATCAATCCTACAATGTCAAAACGTTTATGTTCGAACTTTAATTCTTTGTTCCAACTTTGACGCATGCGCATGTCAAATGCCTGAATTTCTACTTTGTTGGTTTGTTCTTGGTAAAGCAGGAAACGGTCTCCCATTTTACCAATAATATCATAAGCATTGTCATTTCGGATTGATATCTCTTCAGACACGGTAACCGTTTGGGCAATCGTAAGAGACGAGAAAAGAAAAATTAAAACACTAAAAGGTAATATAATTTTCATAGGCGACGCTTATAGGTTGATTAAAACAACTTCATTATTCAATATACTGTGCAATAAATAATCTACTAAAAATCAAAACTTACTTAATGCACAGTGTATTCAATGTTTTATTACTTTTTATGCAGTTGTCGGTTGAGTGTGTTTAACTCAATCCGTTCATTGGCAATTTTTGTGGTGTTGGCAACTTTCATCATCATCTGTTGTACTGCCTTTGGATCATTTACTTTTGTTACCAGGCCATAAAGACTTAAAATCTCTTGATTACACAATAACGAAATATAATGTTCTTCTTTTACTGTTCGGGGTGTAATGGGTGTGTTTTCTTTTGGTGTGACTTTAAAGTGCCAATGAACATAAGATATTCCCGTGGAGGTAGTACCTGGTTTAGAAACTACTTCAATTTTTTTTCCCGATTTTTCCTCTATATATTTCGATTCAAAAGATACGAAATTTTTCAGAATTTCTTGATCATTTTTATTAGATAAGTCAGTTTTCAGAAATAAATTAGTCGGAGTGTTCAGTAATTGCAAAAAATACCGATCAACCACATAAATAATATCTCGAGTAGATTCACGAGGATATACATCAGGTCCTGTAATATCTACTGTGTAAAAACTTTCCTTACCATTAAAAACTTGTGTATAACCATTAGACCAGTTGATGTTACCACTCCGATAATTTAGGTCTTCGATAAGCGTTCCTTGGTCGTAAGTTTGTTGTTCCAGTAGGATTCCTTTTTTAGAATAGGTTTTAAAAATTCCATCTTTTTTACCCATAGCGTAAGTACCGGTTATGGAGACTTCTCCATTAGTGAACCATTCTGTAAAATCACCATTTTCTACTCCACCTTTAAAAATACCTTCTAGTCGTTTATTGCCGTTGAAGTGCCAGGTTTTGACCAGCCCATTAGCCTTTCCGTTTATATAAGGAATCATTCGTTCTTTTACACCATTATTAAACCACCATAAATGATCTCCTTCTTCGATAGCATTACGGAATTTACCTTCTGATTGTTTGCGGCCGTTTTCATACCATTCAGTGACGAGACCGTCTATGACGCCATTGACATAGGTGGCTTCTAGCTTTTTCTTTCCGGATTCATACCATCGTTTTTCCATACCTTCTGGTGTTCCCATTACATAGTCCAGTTCCGCAATTTTTTCTCCGTTCATTGCCCATTCTTCTACCGTGCCGTGAACCTTGCCATCCTTGATAGGAACTTTTTTTGCTTTGCTACCGTCGCCAAATTTTTCGTGAGCGGTTCCGCTGTAAGGAGCAATCGTATTTGGCTGGAATAGTTTGCCGTGATGGACATCGAGTTCATACCAGTCAATATTTTTTTTATGTTGAGAAAAAACAGTAGTCTGGACTAATAGTAGACAAATACAGAATAGAATTTTTATAGAAATGGCCTTTTTCATTTAAGAGAAATTTATGTTTAAAGCAGTTATTAGCCTGTAAATATTGATACAGTATATTTTTAGGCTAAAATACCAACTTCTAAACGTATATCCCACGTCTTTTTATTGTAAGATTATTCTCTTTCGATATAAGTAAGTAGATCATCGATGTCTTCATTTGTTAATTTGGGGAAAGCACTCATTTCGGCTTCCCCCCATTTTTTATAGAGTGCCACGGCATATGGATCGCCTGTTTTGATGACTACTTGAGAATTCTTGATCCAATCGTATAGCAAGGTTTCTCTTCCTTCCCACCGATCAGTGACACCTCGTAAGGCTGGCCCAGTCATATCATCGACCATATTTCGTCGGTGACAGCTTGCACAATTCTTTCGGAATAATTTCTTACCACGAACCTGTTGCTCGGTCAACTTAGGCTTTTTTTGATCATCAGATTTGCTAGCGGTAGTGACGAGATCGACTTTTGTTGGATAGAGTAAGTCTGGTTCTTTGAAAGGATAACCCGCTTGGCGGTTAATGGTACAGGTACTGCTCCAACAAAACAAAAACAAAGTAAAACAGAAGAAAATGAATTTCATAATAAACGTTTTTGATTCATAGTTAAGATACGGTCATATAAAAGAGAGAACAAGTACTTATTTCTTCTTTTTTTATCTAAATTTGTTCTAAATTAATAATTAATAATGCAGATTTTGTGATTTGTATTAATAACAATTCAACACCAGACCATGGCCAAACAACTTATCGAATGTGTTCCTAATTTTAGTGATGGACTAAATCCTGAAGTCATCAAGCAAATTACTGACGAGATTCAAAAAATAAAAGGCGTAAAACTACTGGACATCGATCCAGGTAAAGCAACCAACCGAACGGTTGTTACTTTCGTAGGCGAACCACAACCTGCTATAGAAGCCGCTTATTTGGCGATTAAAAAAGCAGGGGAGCTGATCGATATGACACAGCATCAAGGAGAACATCCTCGGATGGGAGCGACGGATGTTTGTCCGTTAATTCCTATTGCTAATATTACTATGGAGGAAACGGCGGAATATGCTCATAAACTGGCTAAACGAGTAGGCGCAGATTTAAATATTCCAGTCTACATGTATGAATCGGCTGCGACACGACCAGAACGACAGAATCTAGCTACGGTTCGAGCAGGAGAATATGAAGGGTTGCCTCAAAAACTAAAAGATCCTAAATGGAAGCCAGATTATGGCCCTACTCAATTTAACGCACGGTCCGGAGCAACGGCGATCGGTGCTCGAGACTTTTTAATTGCTTACAATATAAATTTAAATACCACGTCTGTTCGTCGAGCGAATTCTGTTGCTTTCGATGTACGAGAAAATGGTCGAGTAAAAAGATCTGGAAATAAGATAACGGGAGCTATCGTCAAAGATCGAAAAGGAAATCCGAAGCGAGTTCCTGGTGCATGTAAAGGCGTAAAGGCGATTGGATGGTTTATTGAAGAATACGGCATTGCACAGATTTCTATGAATCTAACCAATATTCGAGTGACTCCATTACATGTAGCTTTTGAGGCTTGTCGTAAAAGTGCCAACAAACGAGGCTTGCGAATCACTGGATCCGAATTGGTTGGTTTAGTGCCTTTGGAAGTGATGCTAGAAACTGGAAAATACTTCTTGAAACAACAGGAGCGTTCGGTTGGTGTCTCAGAGGCGGAACTAATTAAGATTGCGGTCAAGTCCTTAGGATTGGATGAGCTAGGTCCTTTCGATCCACAAAAAAAGATCATCGAATATCAACTAGCAGATATAGCGGATGCACCGCTAGTGCATAGTACACTAAAAGATTTTGCAGACGAAACCGCCTCAGAAAGTCCTGCCCCAGGTGGTGGTTCTATTGCCGCTTATGTAGGTGCATTGGGTGTTTCTTTGGGAACCATGGTAGCGAACTTATCGGCGCATAAAAGAGGTTGGGATGATCGTTGGGAAGCGTTTTCTGATTGGGCTGCAAAAGGACAGCATCAAAAAGATCAGTTACTAAAATTAGTAGACGAAGATACCAATGCGTTTAACGGAATTATGGAAGCATTCCGATTACCAAAATCTTCTAAACCAGAAAAAGAAGCTAGAACGGCAGCCATTGAAGCGGCTACAAAGCGAGCGATTGAGATTCCTTTTGCGGTCATGGAGCAGTCTTTGGCATCTTTTGAATTGATGATTGCTATGGCGAAAACAGGAAATCCAAACTCCATTTCTGATGCAGGTGTGGGTGCACTTTGTGCTCGAGCTGCCGTCCATGGTGCGTACCTTAATGTAAAGATCAATGTTGGTGGTTTAAAGGATAAGTCTTTCGCCAAAAAAGTAGTAAAGGACGGTTTAGCGATCACCAAACGAGCAGATAAGCTGGAGAAAGAGGTCTTAAAAATAGTCCATAAAGGAATTTGATACGTGTATGGGTGTGCATGGGCGTATGTATTCGTTATGAGAAAAGTTATAGAAATTATAAAAATATACTAAAGCGGTTCCTTTTCATGGCATTAATACGTCTGAAAGGGTAGTTTTGAATAAAACCAAATGAATCGGCAAGCATTTTGTCTTTTATTTAAGCAGTTTTATTAATCAAGGAGCAGGATTTAATAGCTTCGAAGAAAACCGATACATAATGTTAAGAAATTTACTTTTTATAATTTTTCTCTCCGTTAGTTTCTCAGGATTGGCACAGGAAGATTATTCCTATATATCTGATCGTAAATTTAAGGATCCAACAGACTTGATAGGATACGATTTTGTTCCTGGAATTATGGAAGTTAAAGGAGAATCTCAACAAGAGTTAAGCCCTGGAGAATATTCTTTTGGCGTTACACTAGGGAACCTTTTTGTAAAAGGAGAAGGTATTGAAGGAGTTTATAGTATTAATAATAC
Source organism: uncultured Saprospiraceae bacterium (assembly GCA_937927835.1). Lineage (GTDB taxonomy): Bacteria > Bacteroidota > Bacteroidia > Chitinophagales > Saprospiraceae > JALZUU01. Next base: position 24,104 of record CALGJS010000257.1, read on the forward strand.
CAATACGACGGATTATGGATACAAGCTTCTACTGATGAATGCGCGTAATCCAACTATTCAGGGACACCTCAAATTGGTTTTGAATAATCGAGCACAGGTGGATGCTTTAATTTTTAAGCGAACAACCAATGAGCAAGAACTTATCTTTTATCAAGCACAGATGTCAGAAGATCAACGTAATGAAGAAGATGTATTTTTTTCAGGTCGTTGGGAACAGGAGTTAGAGCATCAAGATAGTATTTGGGGAATGGCCGTGCGTCCTTTCCTTCGGATTCATGAGGCTCAACGAGGAATTCAGGAGCGACTTAAGTTTGGAGATAGTACCAATATTGAATTTATTCAAACGGTAAAAATTATTGACAAACGAAAGAAAAAGCAAAAAAAAGCCGAGAGCGCAGAACCGTTACCAACGGTAGCAGAAGCATTGATGATGGAAGAAGAAGAACTCAAGGAGCTTGGTGTAAAATTGAAAGAGAGACGAGTGATTAAGGTTCGATCTATTGTAAATTACGAAGATGGTACCAGCGAAGATTTAGTGATAGAATATGAGGTGAAAAAAATGACCGAACGAGAGGACGAATCAGCCGCACCTGATGGTGAACGATATCAAATTGAATTCGAACTAGACAAAGGAGAGCCAGTTTATCTATATCTAACACCTAAAAGAACATTGAGTGCCTTTGAAGCAGGTGGGATGCGTTACTTGTTAAAAGGATATTAAATTTTAAATTGATTATTCCAAAACCGAAAGCCAAATTGAGTTGTTTCAATTTGGCTTTCGGTTTTTTTATGATGAAAAATGCGAGACTGCTCAGTTAAGTGTGTCATTTTTGCCGCCCGCACCTCGGTCCTAAAGGAAGCCTCGCGCGCTGACACACTTTATGGAACAGTCTCAAAAAAGCGAGAATTTGAAAGCATGCGTTTAAGTAAGATAAAGAACGTAACTTTGTCCTCGAAATAAAAATAAAAGATCACTCATACATGCTTCCTCTACTTCAAGGTATCCAAACCGGACTCCTGCTCTGTATTATGTTGGGTCCGATTTTTTTTGCACTCGTACAAGCGGGTGTAGAACGAGGTATGCGAGCCGGTCTGATGGTTGGATTGGGTATTTGGATCAGCGATTTGATTTTTATTCTATCAGTATTTTTTGGCGCGTCATTTCTTGTCGAAGTAACGGAATGGTCGGGCTTTAAGGCCACTTTTGGATCTATTGGTGGCGTGATCCTAATTGGATTCGGATTAGGAATGATGCTAACGAAGTCTCCACCGCTACCTGCCATAAATGAAGCACGTCCTAAAATCGGCGCTCGTACTTACTTAGGCCTCTGGGTCAAAGGCTTTTTAATCAATACGATCAATCCATTCACTTTTTTCTTTTGGCTGAGTGTCATGAGTATGCTCATGATCGGGGATGATTATTCTTCTGACTATGCTTCCTTATTTTTTATTGGCGTCATGTTGACGATTATTCTTACCGATACCCTCAAAGTCGCTTTAGCAAAATTTATTCGGCGTTATATGACGAATGGACATATCCATATCTTGCGACTGGTCAGTGGTGGAGCATTGGTGGTATTTGGAGTTGTATTGATGGTAAAAGTGTTTTTGTTGTAATTTTTTTTAAACAATATTCTAAATATTAATGCGAACCAGGAGTTAAATTTCTAATTAATTATAAAAAAGGGCTTTGGAAGATGGTGCTTCTTTGATTCACATATTTATTTTCAACCCCTGATTCGCATTATTAATGAACAATAATTTTTTCGACAGCTACCTTTCCTGAATCTAAAAGAATTCTAAGATGATATAATCCTGCGTTTAATTCTGCTACCTCAACCTTATGATAGTCGATCTGTGGTAGATAAGCGGTCTTAATTTCTTTCCCCAATAGGTCTGTTATTGTAACCTGAGCGCCTTCTTGCAAATCTGAAGTTAGCATAAAATGATCCTTCATTGGATTAGGAAAAAGGCGTAGGCCGATTTCTTCAAAGGTAGTTTGAACACTAGTGGTCGTAATGGTGGATAAGTTAGAACGAGTAGAAATAATTTCTGCACTACGAGTAGGATCACAAGCCTCTTCTTTAATTACTTCAATTTGATAATATAAATTAGTTCCGCTTGGTGGCGTTAAATCAGAGAAGCTAAATAGGTTTGCAGGCTGCTGCGCAATTAGCTGTAAATCATCATTGTTGGTTCCTCGTAAAATATTAAAACTGCCATATTCAAAACCAACATAGGCATTCCATAGTAAATTGGTCTCTCCATTGATCCCTACATTACTAACTAAGTGGATCGTCTGATGTTGATTAGATAAAGAAGATTCGTTGCCACAACTATCTACTACTGAAATCTTATATCGATTACTGTTTTGTAATGGATTAGAATTTGCATCTGTAAAACTCAAGGTTGGAGCGGTAAAAGGAAGACTTCCAATTAAATCAAAAACATCGGCTTGTGTCGTTTCTTTGTAGATATTGTAAGAAGCGGTATTGGTATTATAATCGCGCTCAAAGTTGATTTGGTTAAATCCAGTTGCGGTATCAATAGTTACCAAACAAATTTCTTTTGGAATAGGTCTACTTATTGTTATGTCTAAAGTGTCAGAACGGGTACATCCAATTTCGTCGATGGCAGTAATATAAGTTACTTCGTCAACGATCGTTGTTATTATCGGGTCCGTATTGCCATTTGACCAAAGGTAATTGTCAAATCCACCGATTGCGTTCAGCGTGATTTCGGCGCCGCTACAATAAATAGAATCGGTTATTCCCTCAATCAAATCAGTTTGTGTAGTCTCTGGACAAATCGTCGTTATATAGTCAATAGTCGTATTGGAGTTTAAGCTGTCGAGTGGATCGTAAAAATTAATACTCAAAAGATGTTGTCCTCCAAAACCATTTGGTTCTATGGTATGTAAGAAAAATTCAAGTGGATAGAATGGTTGATCTATTGGGAGTACCGTGCTGCCGGTCATCGGAACAATTGTTGTGAAACCTTGATCTACGATATGTAAGTCATACTCTATGAACCATTCTGCTGGCCAAGTATTCTCAAGAATTGTCCAATTAATGGTAACGTCCTCAAAACGATTATTAACAAAATCTCGAATTGGATGATTCGCAAAAAGAGGTTGGCCTTCTTCCACAACAATAAATTCAGTAGACGCTTCTTCAGGACTAATTAAAAAACTTGGTCCACTTATTTCCACCTCAACGGTGGTAATGAAAGTCAGAATTGTTGCAGTGTTTAAACTGTCTAATGGATCATAAACAACGATTTCTGTCGTGGCCGTGCCGCTAGTATTATTGATGTCCATCACCATAAGATGGTAGAATATCAACTCCGTAGCATTGGCAGGTAAAAATAAATCTTGTTCAAAATCTTCCTCACAAAAAATACCATTTGCATTACACATAGAACCCCATTCCAGTGGTAAATCATGACTAATGAAATTCCAACGTAAATTTAAATCTTGATCTAAACTATTATTGAATATTTCTATTTCGTGGTAAATATCTAAAGGTAATTGACTGGCTTCAGAAAGATTTATCTCTTGGGAAATAGTATCGGTGAGAAAACTAAAGCTGGCTGGAGGAGTAGGACTAGGAACAATATCTAAACAAAGATTATCAATAAAATTACACTGATTAGAGCCATAGGCAATCCCGAAAATTTGATCTCCTGGAACTAAAAAATCAACCGTTTGTGCAGCACCTTCTGTACAAACTAATGTAATCTGATGCGCAGAAAAATCTAGAATTAATTCAATCGGATTAAAAGCATTGCTTTGACTATAGCAGATGTCAAAAGTGTCATTGCCTATAATTAATAAACCGTTGGAAACCGAAATTTCACTAAGTTTCACTAAATTATTTTCATCGACAAAGGATTCTAAAAACTCTAGAACGAGCCCACCACATTCATTATAAAAATCAAAACGTAGTGTCAAACTATCTAGCTGATTTGCATTTAATACCTGAATAATTTGTGGTCTAAAAAAACTAGCTTGAAGATCTAAAATATTCCCTTCTCCTGATCCAAAGTCTGCAATACAACCGTCTTTGGAATCTTCTGAATACAAAATCCAATCACCATTGCTTTGCGCTACAATCCCGGAGCCATTACAATTAGTTGAATTGTTAGGAGTGAAACTTTCAAAATCTTCGAAAAGTAAATTACAGTCTTGAGCATTTCCAAAAAATGAAAAAAATAAGATCAGAAAAAATGGTGTAAAAGTTTTCATATTATTTATTTTAATGCCTTATTTCTTTTTCTCAATATTCAGACCAATGTTGAATTTTTATTTCAATATATTATACTTCAAAATACAATAGATCGCCCGAAATCCATCTCGCCAGCCAATCTTCTTTCCTTCTTCATAAGTCCGACCATAGTAAGAGATTCCTACTTCATAAATTCGAACATTTTCTACCCGAGAAATCTTCGCTGTCACTTCAGGTTCAAATCCGAAACGTTTTTCAGTTAATGAAAGTTGTTGAATCATCGGGGTTCTAAAAAGCTTATAACAAGTCTCCATATCCGTCAGATTTAAATTGGTAAACATGTTGCTCAAATTAGTCAGCCAACGATTACCGATCGAATGCCAATAGAATAAAATTCGATGCGGCTTTCCACCAATAAATCTTGAACCATAAACGACGTCTGCAAAATCGTCTAGGATTGGTTTGAGTAGAATATTATATTCTTCTGGATCATATTCCAGATCTGCATCTTGAATAATCAAAAAATCACCCGTCGCTTTTCGAATACCTGTATGCAAGGCAGCACCTTTGCCTTGATTCACATCATGCTTATAATACTTGATAGGAAGATCCGGATTGGCTGCTTGATATCGTTGAATGGCTTCTTCCGTTTGGTCGGTCGAACAATCATTGGCAATAATTACTTCTTTCTCCAATCCACCAATCAATTGCACTGCTTTAACTTTGTCTAGAATAAGATGAATCGTGCGCGCTTCATTATAAGCGGGGATAATTATAGATAAAACCTGAGGCATGTATTTTTCTCTTTTTTAGTAATGGACAATTAATAAGTTTTTGATTTGGATGTTATTATTTGACCATTACTTTGGTATGCTGTATTTATTTTAAAACTCAAAACTCAAAACTCAAAACTCAAAACTCAAAACTCAATTACGATGTTGCTAACTGATTGTTATACCTATTAACTTCCTTGTCCATCAAATGAAACCACAATGGTGGAACTAAAGAGATAAGCATTGAGGTAGGATATCCGTGAGGAAGCTGAGGACTTTCGTCCATGCGTCGTAAGATTTGATATTTTCGATTTGCTTTATAATGATGATCTGAATGTCGGGTTAGTTCATATAGAAAGATTCGTCCAACTTCATGATCTGAATTCCAGGAATGACAGGGTGAGACATTTTCGTAACGACCCGAAGGTAATTTTTTTCTACGCAATCCATAATGTTCTACGTAGTTAATAATTTCTAACATCACAAAACCGAGCACTGCTGCTGCAATCGCAAAAGGTACAACCATCCAACCAAAGATAAGTCCAACTGAAATCAAGTAAGCTGCTTGAATGAAATGAAACCAAATCATTTGATTTCGCCAATGTAAAACAGATAGTCCGAGCTTTTCTAATCGCTTATTTTCTATATTCCAAGCACTAAGATATCCGCCAACCGTTGAACGTACGACAAATCCATAAACAGTTTCTCCTTGTTTTGCAGAAGCAGGATCATTGTCCGTTGCTACGTTTTTATGATGTCCATGATTATGCTCAATGTTAAAATGCATATAAAGCGCCGTCATCAATAACATCTTATTCATGGTCTGCTCGATAGGATTGCTCCGATGTCCTAATTCATGGGCTACGTTGATACCGATGATAGAAACGATGATTCCTACGTTGAAGGTCATTCCAATAATTTCTGCCGTACTATGCAATCCTGCCTCTACCGTAGAGAAAAAATACCATAATAAGCCAAAGAGCAACGGAATATTTAGATAAAGTAGAAAATCAAAGAACCGATTGGAAAGTCGACGTGGTTCTGTCTCTGCGGGGAAATTATCAGTAGACCTTGGTAATACAAGCTCTAATAGTGGAATCATCACATATCCAACATAGATCGCACCCGGCGACCAAATGCCTCCGTAATAAATACCAAGATATGCCGCCAAAGGGGCAATATAAGCGAGTAAATACTTTAAATCTTTCATCTGAATTAATTGTTTACTATCTTTAGGAGTGTAAAAAACTAGATTTTTTTTACAAAATCGGTGAACTACTCGTAAAATTAGGTGTAAAACTAAGAGAATCGGCTAACGTAGACAATTTTTATCTGCGTTGAATGAATGTTTGTAAGATAAGCAAAACCTAAATTACGAACAAGTTTATAGTTAAATCGCTCAAAAAGCGAAAATAAAATAATGAAAAAGTTTTTCCTACCATTGTTGTTGCTACTCTCCGTCATGGGCTTGACCCAGTCGGCAGAAAAGCTGCGGTCACTAACCCAATCCGATACAGGATGGGAAGATTACCGATCGGCAGGAAAGCTTTTATATCAAACGCTTGGAAATTTATTCTCAACGGCAAATGCGGTTGAAAACCCAATCACCGAAGATACAGAAACAAAAGATGCGGAGCCTAATCCGATTATTTATGTATCCAGCCATCTTTCTAATTCGATTGTTACTTCGATTACTTCAGGCCCAGCCTTGGAGATTACAGAAGTTTTTACACAACATAATTTACAACCATGGTTGAATCTAATTCAAGATGGTATTACCCCTCAACAAACCGATCGTGGACCCGATCCCGCGGCGGGCTTTAGAATATTTATGGAGATCGTGGAACGTTGCTCTAAGACAGTTTTTATGTTTTAATTCATCGTTTCATCGGGTCTGTAGACCCACTTAAGTTTCCAATTTATATGATTAGTTTATTAAAAAATTATAAAAAATATTCCGACGAAAAGCTAGTACCACTTGTGGTAAAAGGTAATGAACGCGCCTTTAATGAATTATACAGTCGATACGAAAAAAAGATGTACCGTTTTTTCTATCGAATGTTAAATCGAGATACGGAGCGCGCCAATGACTTGTTGCAGGATTTATTTATTAAAATAATTGAAAAAGGAGATCGGTTTGATACGGATCGAAAATTTTCTACTTGGCTTTATGCCGTGGCAGGTAATCTTTGTAAAAATGAATATCGACGAGTCGAACGCCTGACCAATAACCAAGAAAAAATGATGGCAGACGTTCGGCCTGGACTAGATAATGAAATGGATTTTTATCTACCCAATGCCCTAGATCGTTCGCTCTTTACCGCTCGGTTAACCGATGCGTTAGAAGAACTAGAAGACATACACCGCACCTGTTTTATATTACGTTACCAAGAAGAATTGTCCATCAAAGAAATTAGCGAAGTGATGGATTGTCCGGAAGGAACCGTAAAGTCTCGACTTTACTACGCCCTCCGAAAGTTATCAGACAAGCTGCAGGTTTTTCGACCTGAAGCTGTGAAGTTGATTAATAACTCCCAAATTGCCTAAGAACTGATAAAACTATCTAACTCATCGCCTTTTTTTGATTCCGTAGCGCGGCTACGCAATAAAAAAAGAGGCTCGATTTAGAAAATTTTCTCTAGTTCTCGGCTGCTTTTGGAATTATTAAACAACTTCATAAAAAAGAATGAATTATGAAAAGTAGACTGGCTAACATAGATCCACAGGTGGAGCAGCTGATGCGAAATAAAAATTTTGCAGAGCTTACCGAAGCAGAAGCTTCGCTGGTAGCGCATACCTTCTCTCCAGCGAGCTATGATGCTACGCGTAAAACGATCCTTGCGGCAACAGAAATGTTTGCTAGAGATTTGCCTTTACCGAGTCCGCATGTGAAAGCCAATTTGTTGAAAGCTGTAGCTGCTCAGAAACAAAAATCTACGAATGCTAACTGGTGGAGCACTTTGCTTAATTATCCTGTTCCAGCTTGGCAACCTGCTTTAGGTGTCAGCTTGGTATTGCTTTACTTTTTTATCCCTTGGGCAGGCAACGAAAATAATCTTAATCAAAATGCACTCGCTATTCAAGAAGCAGATACGGTTTATAATGAGACACCAGGTTATTTGGCAGCTTCCGTTCCCGCTGCAAGCATTCCAGTACGCCGTAAAAATGTCAGCCCAATATCAACGGATTTAAATCAAAAAAATACCATTTTGGATACGCTACAAGAAGTGGCTCAAAATCTTCAGCGTACCTTACGCCCCGTGACGGATCGTCTATCTACGCCAACGATGCAATTGTCAACTAGTACGCTTGCTGCCAATGATACGGCAGGTGTTCGTCCTCAAACGATGGAGGAATACTTTATTGATCCAGCCAATATTATGGCGGTACAGGATCAGAGTCGGCGGTTGGTGAGTTTTTAGTAGAGAGTGGTAATCTCTAGAAGTATTAATTAATGGTAAAGATTTAAAGCATTTACCAATCCTTATTCATGATTTGCACATAATATCCAATTCCTCAACAATTTTCCTACTCTTCGTGTTAGTTCTCCTTACGGAACGGTACTTATGTACCTAACATTCGTTATTTTTGCCCTCACAAAAAAATATTATGAGTAATAAGAATCAGTTTTACGATCTGAAAGTAAAAGACGTAACCACCGAAACCGCAGAGGCTGTGTCTATTAGTTTTTCTATACCTGCTGAACACGAGGAATTATTTCAATACGAAGCCGGACAATATTTGACGCTTCGATTTGATATTAATGGTCAAGACGTACGTCGCGCCTATTCTATGTCGAGTAGCCCTTTGGATAATACGACGACAGTAACGGTTAAACGAGTAAAAAATGGCCTCGTTTCTAATCATATTAATTCCAACTTAAAGGCTGGAATGACGGTGAAAGTCATGCCACCACAAGGTAAATTTACCACGGAGTTTTCTGCGGATCAGCAGCGAGATTTTTACCTTTTCGGAGGAGGAAGTGGGGTGACGCCATTGATGTCTATTTTAAAAACGGTATTGGAAAATGAACCTAAAAGTTCTGTAAATCTTTTTTACGGAAATCAGGATGAAAACAATATCATTTTTAGATCGGATTTAGAAAATTTAGAAAAGAAATACCAAGGACAACTACATGTTGACCACATTCTAGCAGATCCTATTCGTGAAAAGCCAACGGGATTTACTGCTTTTCTAAAAAAAGGAAAAATCACTTGGCCGGGTAAAGTTGGTGTACCGGATAGCGTAAATACGAAC
>CALGJS010000258.1 GCA_937927835.1 uncultured Saprospiraceae bacterium
TAATATGATTCAAGTCTGTACCATCCAAAAATCTTCTTTTCTTTCTTAGATAAGAAGGGACATTTAAGACAGGAATACCTACGATCGTTCCTCTGAGTTTGGTAACATCCAATTCTTTAAATACGCGCTGAATGACCGGAATACCGTTTAGCTCATTGCCATGTACCGCAGCAGTTATCCCTACGGTTTTTCCTGCTTTCTTTCCTCTGGCTACAATGATCGGAATTAAGACGGGAAGTCCCATTCCGTCCTTTACGATTTCTAACCAAAATCTGGAGATCTTTCCTTTTGGTACTTTGTTAAGCGTTAATTCCTTAACCAGTTTACTATTATCATTTTGAAATCCTGTCATGGTTTTCTATTTTTTATACGAATCAGTATTTAAATTTTTAATTAATAAAAAAAGGGCTTTGTAAGATGCTTCTTGCCGCTAACTCACACTTTTTATTAAAAAAAACTGCCAGATCAAATCAATCGCCTCTTTCACCAACGGCTGGTTTTGCTGTATAGCCATCTGTGGTAATCCACCAATACTCGTAGTATTTATTTCGGACAAAATCCGTTGTCCATCGTCTCCGACTAACGTATCTACTCCATACATCGCAATTCCCATCTTTGATAAAACTGGATCAATGGCCGCCACAATTTTTTGCTCTGCCTCGTCCACCTTTGCAGGAACCGCCTTTCCTCCCATGGATACATTACATAACCAAGAATTCTCAGGCGGCATTCTTAAAGAAGCACCCATAATTTTTCCATTCACCACAATGATGCGCTTATCTCCTTGAGCAACATTTTTTAGAAATTTAACTCCTAAATATTCGATCTCGTCGTCTCGTAAATTTTCAATAAAAGTATCAAAGGGTATTATCTCTTTTCCTAGCGATACTTCGTCTCCTGTTATTTTTACAATCCCTTTTCCGCCGTATTCTCGAAACGGTTTTAGGACGATTGGAAATTGAGATTTAAAGTCGATAATATCTGACTTGGTTCGACAAACTTTCATCGGCGGACAACAGCTTTGGAAATTCACTAGAAATTCTTTGCTGCCTGTCTCATGGATTCCTTTTGGATGATTGATGATTACTTTTCCTTCAAAAACCTTTTCTAGAAAATCTAAAAAAGGTTTCCCCAAAGGTGGTGGCATCCGTAACCAAACTAGGTCGTAATCTGTTATCGTAGCAATAGATAATGACTCATTGAGGTGTTGCCCATTTTCACTAAACACAAAATTATTATCTGCTTTCTTAATCCATAATTTGGCCTCAGCTAGCTGATTAAAAAAATTTTGATTGATTGCATTGCCTCGAGAAGCAATATCAATCTCTTGGGTCATCGGATGCAATAACATTTTTTCAACGATTGCATACAAAGAATTTTCTTTGCTATGTCCCGTATGATCTGTCAGAATGAGTACTTTATATTTTTCCATTAGTCGAGCATTATTTCGTCCAACAAACTCTGATCATTATTCAAACTTTTAAACAATCGCATTCTAAATTTCCCTTGTTTATTCATCAGCATTTTAGCCATTTTATCAATGGCCACCATCGAAAGAACCGTTTGAATATAAGCTTCAATCAAATCATCTAATCCAATCCCTAACTTATTAAAATCTCTACGATCCATCAACATCAGTCGATTGGTATCGCTTCCCCAAGAACCATCTGCATTTTTAATAGAGAGGTTTGTTCCTAACATCGACCAACTATCTGCTCCTTGTTTTATAGTATCGACTAGTGGCTTTTCTGCTCTCCGAGCGTAAGTACATAAAGGCTTAATTCCTTCTTCTGTCGAACTAACCATCATCCGAATATCTGCTACAAAGGTTTGATTTTTTTGATTGGGAATGGTTCCGACATGATACAATTTCCCGCTAGCGGTGCTACTGGTCCAATTAGAATTTCCGATGAGGCTTTGCACAATAAATAAATCGTAATCGAATTCTAGCTCCATAAAAGCATCCAGTTCTTCTTGCGAAACAATGGTATAAACTCCTTGTCCTGCGTTACTATATGGAACTTTAATAACTGCATGGCCTCCCATCTTTTTCACCCAAAGCGGAATCTCATTTTTTCGAACATCCCAGATGGTTTCTGGAATATTTATTTTCAAACCAAAACCTTCTAACTCTGCGTTAAAAACATCATAAGCTTTGGCTGCCACCATCTTATTTCTACCACCCGCCAAGCAAGCAACAATTGGATTGAGGATTCTAGTTTTAGAATGTAATGGCAACCTATTCCAAGGTTTCTGAGTCAAATATCTAAAAGCCGCTCGGATGGGAATCCACTCGTCTTTATCATCTAAAACCTGCATAACGCCATCCTTAAAAATCACTCTGGGATTAGGATCATCTTTAGGTAGACTTATATAGTATACTGGTTCTTTCATCACATCCGCGATCACTTCGGCGTATCCAGAAACTTCCATTGGGTTTTTATCATAGATCACTGCCAAACCTCCCTTAACACTCTTTCGAAGATTTTTCAAGTAGGGTTTAAAAGTTCGTTCTACCATGAGTCGGTAACTTCCCTGCTCTTTATTATCGTCCATCAAAGGCATAGATTTTTGACCTGAAGGACAAGAGTTATTTTCGATGACGACCATCTGTCGTTTACCACTTGCCGAGGTTACATTCAGCAAATCCGCTCCACCCCATAAAAAGTATTTTGCCTTATAACTAAGAATCTCTTTCAATTTCTCCCCATCCACCGTAGGATGTAAATGGCAATATCGAGTCACGATTCGATCTTGTCCCAAATTGAGAAAGAAATTAATCATAGGATGAATCGTCGCATTCAAAGCCTTAGGATACCAGTGATTTTCAGCCTCAAACTGATCTGGGTATACAACTTTAATTTTTTCCAATTTTAATTTGATTTTATATTTCTAATTACAGAAGTTCTTTTAAAACAACTTCACAGAAAAATGGTCTAGGAGTACTATTTAAAAACACCGTACTACAAAGCAAATAACACTTTTTTATTCAAGTTTTTATCAAAAAATAAATATTTATTTTTCAAGCTATTCTATTCAGACAAATCAGAAATACGATCAGGGAATAACGGGACTAGTTGCTCAAACAACGACCACTGAATTCATAAAAAAACACTACAACTATGTGCACCTAATTGATATTCCAATCATTATTGGTTATCAGTGGAAATACGAACCTTGGTCCATTGGAATTGAAGGTGGTATTTATGCGAATATTTCAGCGAAGCATACTGGTGAAATTTTGAGTCCGACGAATGATGATTTTTATGATTTAGAAAAAGATGAAAACGACTGGTTCAAAACCAATATTGGCATTCAACCTTTTATTGGACTCAATGCTACCTATAATTTATCGGAGAATCTACAAGTTCATTTTTCTCCTGGATTCCGCTTTGATGCCGTTTTTTCTACGGACAAAAATTTCCTGCAAGAAAAACGTGCCTCACTTGGATTGAGAACTGGAGTGCGTTATATTTTTGATTAGTTGTTTTTTTATAAAAAACACATTCTACAATAGATAATAAAATGTAAACACTCCACAAAAAAGAGCCGCAACTGAATATTCAGCTACGGCCCTATGTTATTTTCTATCAGTATTAAATACCTTTCACTAATCAGCCACGACTACTCTACGTACCGTAGCAGCAGTTTCACTATTGATTTGTAAAAAGTAAATTCCACCAGCAAGATTCGTTACAGGAATCTCTGTGTTACTTCTTAATGATAAATCAGTTTGAGTGTATACCAACTGACCAGTTGCGCTCATCAATCGAATGTCTACTTTTTCGTTAGCAGGACCTTCTAGTTGTAACGTAAAAAAGTCTTTTGCTGGATTTGGGAAAACATCAATTTTCGCAATTCCTTCTAAATCATCCGTTGCTACCGACTCATCGATCGTTGCGGTAAAATTATCTTGAATATAAAGATCACTGCCGTTTCCAGCAGATCCGCTACCCACGATAGAACCAACATAAAGGGTTACTTCTTCTCCTACATTTCCGTCAGGTGCCGTCCAATCAAAAGTCCAGTTAACTTCGTTATTAGCAAAGTCAATCGAAGGACGATGCTCTACATACTCCCGACCGTTTCCAGCCGTTTCTGTAGTTGGATTAGCGCCCGAAGTCGTAAAATCACCAATATTATTATTGGAACCATCTAGCATCACGGCTTGAAAACCATTTCGCTGTGCCAGTCCATTGTTATTACGAACAACTACTGAGATGGTATAAGTTTGACCAGGTGCAACCAAATTCGGAAAACCTGTTAACGAAAATTCTCCATCTAACCCCAATGGATTGCTTGGATTATGACAATCTGTACAAGCTCCATCACCGGGTGCGCCAGTACGGCCATCCGGTGGATTACTCGAAAAAGACATGATCGTTCCAACTAAAAGGACACTAAGTAAAAAATAAATGAATGTAAATTTTTTGAATTTCATACACTAAAAAATTTGAGGTTATTAATTAAAATATCGAGACAATGATACGAACATAAAACATTATTAAATGTTGTAAATTATACCAATGAAGTTTTTATTTTTATAAAAATTGTCGTATATATTTCAATTACCACCGCTTATTAATACGGATCAGGGATTAGAAATAAATATATGAATCAAAGGAACCTCATCTTTCTTTTGAATTTGAGATTTATTGGTAGCTTGCTATTTGAAATTCTCTTGAATATAATTAATAGCCGCTTCTACTCCACCTAGTCTTTGGATTAGATTCTGTAATTCTATCACTTCTTTTTGGCGACTGAGATCCATAGGTGCAAGCTCCTCATTTACATCGGTTACGGAGATCACCGAGCCACAAAAGACCAACATCCGCTTGACGATATTTTGCAATTGACGAATATTGCCAGAGTAGTTTAATTGTTGTAAAGCATCCATTGCTTCTTTCTCAATTTTGGGAGGCGTCCATCCATTTTGCTGGGTATATAAGTTGACAAAATGATGGATCAATGCTGGAATATCTGCTCGTCGCTCATTTAGAGAAGGCACCTTGATTGTCAATCCAGAGATACGATGATAAAGATCTTCTCGGAATGCCTTTGCTTGGATTAATTCAGGAAAGTTTTTATTCGAAGCAGCTAAGACTCGAACATCAATTTTGAGGTCTTTTTTTCCACCAACTTTGGTAATTTTCTTTTCTTGTAATACCCGCAGCACTTTAGCTTGTGCGCTTAAAGACATGTCTCCAATTTCATCCAAAAAAATAGTCCCACCTTCTGCCTGCTGAAACCATCCAACAGTTTCTTTGTCTGCACCAGTAAAGGCTCCTTTCATATGTCCAAACAATTCACTCTCAATTAACTCCGAAGGAATCGCCGAACAATTAACTGCTACAAAGCGCTTCTTACTCCGTAAGCTCAACGCATGAATTGAATGCGCCACCTGCTCTTTTCCTGCACCATTGGGACCGTAAATCAACACCTCAAAATTATTAGGAGCTGCCTTCACAATTCTTTCTCTCATTTTCATAAACTGGGAAGAATTACCAATCATCTTGGGAGTTATTGATTTGGCAATAGCAACTGAGCTTGAAGTAACTTTTTTAGAAGCACCAACTGAATTATAAGTGGATGAATCTCCGATTTTTGATTTTTTCGGCCCCGCCAAGATTGGTGTTTTAATATCAGATGATCCAAGTGATTCATGCTCCAAAGCCTCAGCAATCATTTCTAACATATGATTTGTGTTATAAGGCTTTTTAATATAATTAAAAGCATCTCTTAATATCACTTCTTTATCTGCTTCGCTACGCTCGTGTGCCGACATCATAATGATCGGAATGGTTAGACCGAGAAGTTTTAATTCTCTTAACACCTCCAAGCCATCCATACCCTGCATCTTGATGTCCAATAAAATTAAATCAAAATCTTCCTGAGTAACAATTTCTAAACATGCTCTACCCGTTCCTACCGTACGAACGGAATAATTACGGGTTTCTAAAATTTCCGATAAAATATCTCGGATACTACGGTTGTCATCTACAATTAAAATTTTAGTCATGGGAACTTTTTTTATAGTCTGTAAAATTGAACTTCCGATGTATTGGCTTACTTCACCTTTTGGGGTACGAGCAAACAAACCAGTAACGTTGCCTTGCAAGTTATGGTCTCCATTCTCTTACTGAGTAAAAGAATATTTTTCTCTAAAAAAGTGGATTGTTAAAATCGGAATGGCAAAACAAATATACAATATTCATATATAAAAAACAATGGTAATATTTTTTAACAATTACTTACTTTAATAAAAAATATATTACTATACAATAGTAATAACAAAAGAATGGCTAGTTAGTTGAAAATCAGTTGATTAGGCAATTAAGGTTTTAGACAAAGGAAATTAAAAAGAGCGGTATCATTTTTTCTTCTTTTTATTATTTTGAATCTTATCACCTCTGGTCTTTCGCTTTTTATATTTTTTAGCGAGTTCTCGTCGATACTTACCACCTAGATTGGTTTTGCTATTTTTTGCACTCTTTTCGTGGAAAGCTGGGCCGGCTAGATCTCGGCCATCGTTGCGGTTATGATGTTTATGATCTCCCGGTTTTTTCCGTTCTTCTGGAGTTAGTTGAGTCGCCGTTTCTAGATGTTCAGGTAGTTCTGCAACGGGTATCTGATATTTCATCAATTCTTCAATAGCTTCTTTGGCAGGAATTTCTTTTTTGGTATATAGCAAAATGGAAGAACCTTCTTTTTCCGCTCTACCCGTTCGACCAATCCGATGCATATAGTTTTCTGGATAAGTAGGCGTATCGACATTGATCACGTGACTGATCTGATCTAAATCCAACCCTCTGGCCATCACATCTGTGGTCAATAAAATTCGGATGGCTCCTTCATCGAATTGACGAATGGTTCGAATTCTATAATTTTGTGATTTATTAGAATGGATGATCCCCATTTCCGGTTCGTAGATTTCTGAAAGATATTCATACAATCGATCCGCATTCTTTTTGCTGGAAGTAAACACCAATACTTTTTTATAGGTTTCTATTTCTGCCAGTAATTCGATTAAGAGATTTCCTTTGGTATAAAAATTTGGAAGTTGATAACAAACTTGCGAGATATTATCCAACGGTGTACCACTCAAAGCGATCGCCACGCGAACCGGATCGAAGAAAAAGTCGCTGATCAACTGATCTACTTCTTCGGTCATCGTGGCAGAAAACATGATATTCTGTCGTCGATCTGGAACTAATTCAAAGATATTGGTTAATTGAAAAATAAAACCCAAATCCAGCATCACATCCACTTCATCAATAATCAATTTGTTGATCTTGTTGAGTTTGAGTGAACCTGCAAGCGATAGGTCGTATAATCGTCCCGGTGTCGCTACCAGCACGTCACAACCTTGAGCGACCAAATCCTTTTGAGTGTTCATGTTCGTTCCACCGTAGACGCCCATGACCCGCGTATTCGAATACTTGGTCAACAACTCTGCTTGTTCAACCACCTGTAAAACCAATTCTCGCGTTGGGACCAAAATGAGCACTCTCGGTGCCAACTGCTTACTGAATTTTAAATCCGTTAAAACAGGCAATAAAAAAGCAAGCGTTTTACCTGTACCAGTTTGTGCAATTCCGACAATATTTTTCCCTCCTCTGATGATAGAAAAGGTCTCCGCCTGAATCGGCGTCGGTTCCGTAAAGCCAAGATCGTCAATGGCATTGCGAAGGGATTTATTGATGGGTAAGTCTGCGAAAGTCATGATTTGTTTTTTTGGCTGGTTGGCCGGTTAGCTAGTTGGCTGCTCATTAACATTGAAGTTGTTTAAGAATGAATAGTTGATATCTTAATAACGTTTTAAATCAATTTTTGCGTTATAGGGAAGCCAACTAGCCCTATCACTTTATTTCGATCCTAATTTCTTGTTCTGTTTTACTAAAAGTAAATTGAGCATCTTTAAACTTAGGTGGACCAAACATTCCTCGAGCATTATTGGAAAAACCATACGGCTCTTTGGGAATTTTCATAAAGTTGGTATCTAGTTCCTCGTTGCTGTTGACGTCGTGATACAAGCTAATAGCGTAGGTTCCATACGGCAAATCGGCTATCTCTACTTTTACTTCTCCGGATTGAGTCACCTCTTGATGTACCCCTCGATAAATTATTTCAGATAGAAAATTTTCTTCTTCCTCATAAACAGCCAACATAATCTTCCCTTGGCTTTTCTTTACATTTTCTACCGTAATATACAAAGTACCTTCCGTAGAAGCTTTTGGCGACATTACTATACTCATCAAACTAAAAATCCAAAAAACTAGTTTCATATGCTATATGAATTTTAAAGATGTGCAAAGATACCATTTTTATAGGGAGAAAAACTCCTCTAAGGTTTACTAAACTTTGCGCAAGAATTTAGTCGTTTTTATCAACCTTCCTATAGTTTGGCAAACGTTTTTTAAAGTTTAGTAAACGTCGCTTTCACGATTCACGACCTACTTCCCACGCTCAATTCCATAAGCAACACAAGACTTTAACTCAGGATAATTCAATAATAAAGGATGCTGAAAATTACCCAATTTTTTAAGTCCAATCTTTTCCATCACTTTGATTGATGGTTTGTTGGCGCGTACGGCGACCGAGATAATTTTAGGAAGTTTTAAAACTTGTAAGCCAAATCCTAGCGCAGCTTGTGCGCCTTCGGTAGCGAGTCCTTTTCCCCAATAGGCAGGATCTAATCGCCAGCCAATATCCGTGGCGGGCGTAAAACGAGATTCATATTTTTGATAGGCTAAACCGATAAATCCGATCATCTTTTTGTCTTTTAAATGATCGACCGCAAAATAAGTATAGCCTAGTTCTTCGTAAGATTTTTGTGCCCGTTCAATAAAGGCTTTGGTTTCGGCTTCGGTTTGTGTGGAAGGAAAATACCGCATCACTTCGGGATTGGCATTGATCGCCGCCATCGCAGGAAGATCGTCCATCGTCCAAGGGCGAATACCGAGACGAGCAGTTTCGATTAAAGGAGGATTTTCTTGATCTATGGATTTTTTGATGTGCGAATTTTTTGATTGGTGAATTATTTGATGTGTCGATTTGCGGATTAGTAGATTGGTGGTCGTATCGAAAATGTTTTTCGATACGACCACCAATTAACCAATATAACCAATCAACTAAACTATAGTAAAGTCTTAAATCGTGGACGCTTTGGTGCAACGTCTCCGAGTCTGGCTTTTTTGCTTGCTTCGTAGTCACTAAAGTTTCCTTCGTAAAACACCCAATTGCCATCATCTTCGTAGGAAAGAATATGCGTTGCCAAACGATCAATGAACCAACGATCGTGCGAGACGACTAAGACACATCCTGCAAAATTTTCGATGGCTTCTTCGAGTGCTCGTAAGGTATTTACATCAATATCGTTGGTCGGCTCATCCAGTAGAATCACGTTACCACCTTCTCGTAAAGTGATGGCTAGGTGTAACCGATTTCTTTCTCCACCAGAGAGGACACCTACTTTTTTCTGTTGGTCACTACCGCCAAAATTAAAGCGACTCACATACGCACGAGCATTGACTTCGGTCGTTCCCACTTGAATCACTTCGTTGCCTTGGCTGATTACTTCGTAAATTGTTTTGTCTGGCACCAAGTCTTTATGCCCTTGATCTACGTAAGCGACTTTTACTGTTTCACCGATACTGATCTCTCCGCTATCTGGTTTTTCTTCGCCCATGATCATTCGAAAAAGCGTGGACTTACCCACACCGTTGGGACCGATGATTCCGACAATTGCATTTTTAGGAATCTTAATGTTTAAATTTTCCATCAAGATCCGATTGTCAAAAGACTTTGTGACATTTTTGATATCAATCACTTGATCACCCAATCGTGGCCCAGGTGGAATAAAGATTTCTAACTTCGCTTCTTTCTCTTTTACTTCGGCGTTGTTTAGATTATCGTAAGCATTTAAACGTGCTTTACCTTTTGACTGACGGCCTTTAGAATTCATCCGAGACCATTCTAATTCACGACGTAAAATCTTCTGACGTTTAGATTCAGCTTTTTCTTCATTGGCTAGTCGGTTGGCTTTTTGCTCTAACCAGCTGCTATAATTTCCTTCCCACGGAATTCCTTCTCCACGATCTAATTCTAAAATCCAACCTGCGACATTATCCAAGAAATAACGATCGTGCGTCACGGCAATAACGGTACCTGGAAAAGATTTTAGGAACTGCTCTAACCAATGAACACTCTCGGCATCCAAGTGGTTGGTAGGCTCATCCAATAGCAAAATATCTGGTTTAGATAACAACAGTCTACAGAGCGCTACTCGACGACGCTCTCCTCCAGAAAGGACCGAGACCTTGGCATCATCCGGTGGGCAGCGCAGCGCATCCATCGCAACTTCCAAGGTATGATCTAATTCCCAAGCGTTGAATTGGTCCATTTTTTCAAGCCATTCCCCTTGCTCTTCGATGACTTTCATCATCTCGTCGTCGCTCATCGGCTCGGCGAGTTTAGCAGAAACCGCTTCGTAAGCCGTAACGACATCCACGATGTGTTGTACGCCTTCTTGTACGATTTCTTTCACAGTTTTTTCCGGATCGAGTTCTGGTTCCTGAGCGAGGTAACCGATTTTATACTCTTTATCGAAGGTTACGTTTCCTTGGATATTATCGTCGAGTCCAGCGATAATTTTCAGCAAGGTAGATTTACCCGAGCCGTTGAGACCGAGTACGCCAATCTTGGCTCCATAATAAAAGGATAACCAGATATTTTTTAGAACGGTTTTTCCTGCGGGATAGGCTTTGGTGACGCCTTCCATCGCAAAGATTACTTTTTTGTCAGACATGGTATGTTTTTGTTAGTGATGTTTATGGTTCCTCATCGCCAAGGGCGATGAAGGGCAACAAAAATAAGAAAAGATGAGGAAGGGAGGGAATTTTTTTTGAGTATTGAGCATTTCTAGAAATAAGTCATTTTTTGACTAAAAATCGCTCTTTTCTTTTTTGTTAAAAAAGCATGGAATAAAGCAAAGGTCTTTTATCAGATCTTAAGCAACCGTTTATGCTCACCATTGAAATAAAATTCCAATTCTTCTAATTCGATTTTATTTTTAAACTTTATTTCAATTTTTCTCGTGGCCGTCTCGTTGGCATCTAGGGATATTTCAGATGACCAGAATGAAGATTGGATAGTAAAATTTCGAAGATTTTCATTCATTTTTTCTTTTCGAGCCATGATTTTCTCATCCTCCATTAAATTGTCATAGTTAGGAATTCTCCAAGGCCCAGTTTTAAGTAAGTTATTTTTTTGGACAATTCTACCTTGATTATTTTTAGTTGTAAAAACAAAATCTTTGAGTTGAATGCTGGTAGATTGATTGGTTTTATTTTTCAAAGTTAAATCTGCTTTTAAAATATTTCCTTCAATTTCTATATCCGATAATTCTCCTTTTAATAGTTGGTCCTCAAATAATTTAGAGGAATCATAAATAGTTGTCAGTTTTGAATCTTGACAGCCGATTCCAATTATTAAAATCAGAAGGAGCAATTGAATTTTATTTT
This sequence comes from uncultured Saprospiraceae bacterium, assembly GCA_937927835.1. Lineage (GTDB taxonomy): Bacteria > Bacteroidota > Bacteroidia > Chitinophagales > Saprospiraceae > JALZUU01. Next base: position 11,523 of record CALGJS010000258.1, read on the forward strand.
TCATAGGTACTTAATTTTTCTATTTAATAAAGTAATGCCTTAAGCTTAAACCAACTATTCCAAAGGAATCATAAAGCGTTCCTTTTCTGGCGATATTGTTATTTATGTTTATCCCTGCTCCAATTGAAAAAGAATGATCTTTGGTGGGAAAGACCACAACCTCTGGACGCACCCAAAAACCAAATTCTTTAAAAGAAGTCAAAAAAGGAACGACTGAGACACTTAATCCAAAAATATCTGTTCCTCTTTCGTAACTGAATTTTGGTCCAACAATGAATTGTCTCATTTTGTCAAATCCTAGTTCAAGTCCTACTCCAAAAAACTTCCGATGCTTTGTTTCGCAATAAGAACATACTTTTCTTTTTCCTACTTGAAATCCAAGGGTATTTCCAATAAATCCGGTATAGCTAATATTGTGTTCTTTTGTTTCTATATATTCACTCTTCATCGTGTCTATGATTTGTCCCGACAAACCAAATGGTAAACTCAATGTCAATATTGAGGTAAATAAAATTAAGGTTTTAAGAAATTGATTTTTATTTACAAACATAAAAGATGGTTTGTGAAATTTGGAGTAGTTATCATCACGAATATAAACAATTATTTTACATCAAAAAAATATAAAGAGGAAGTACACTATAGCCTGTGTTACCTTTATAAATCTTAACATTCCGTATTACAAGACTGATTAACTAATTAACATCTATTTATAGATCCAATGTTTCAATATGAATTATGTTAATTAAATAGCCATTAAGCAGTTCTACACCAAACACTCTTACACCTCCCGCGTCTCCCCCACCTCCAACAAAATCAATTCTTTCCCTTTCTCCGCAAAAGCCTTTTTCGCCGCAGCGTGATCAATTTCAATATATCCAAAGGTATCAAAATGACAACCGACGATTTTATCACACTTAATAAAGTCACTCGCAATGACCGCATCCTCATAACCCATCGTAAAATTATCTCCGATCGGTAGAATCGCAAAATCGAGCTTGGGACAAGTCATCGGGATCAGCTGCATATCCAAGGTAAGCGCCGTATCTCCAGCGTGGTAAAAGCAGACGTCTTCATTCCATACTACGAAGCCTCCCGGATTTCCCGCGTAAGTACCATCCGGCAACACGGACGAATGTACCGCATTTACGTATTTGACAGTTCCAAAATCAAACTTGGCTTTCCCGCCTTGATTCAAGGGATGACCATCCATTCCTTTACCGCCGTAATAAGTGGTGATCTCGTAATTGGAAATAATCTTTGCATTGGTATTTTGGACAACGGCCTCTACATCCGCTACGTGGTCTTGGTGACCGTGGGTAATTAATAGATAATCCGCAGGAACCTCCGCAACGGTAATTTTATCATTTGCCAGTTTATTGTGGGTAATAAAAGGATCAAAAAGCAGGTCTTTTCCGTTCATATGCATTCCAAATCCAGCTTGACCGTAATAGGTAATTTTCATGATGATAATTTTTTGATAATTAGTTCGATAATTTTTTAATTAGGAAATGAGTGAATAATAAGATTCAGCTAGTTAGCCTGTTTGCTAGTTAGCTTCCCTCTGACGAAAAATACGATAGAAGGAGGCTAACCAGCCAACGGGCGAACTAGCCAACTAGCAAAAAATGCTTACCAATTCAATTATCATCCATTTTTCATCTAAAAGTTACCGTTCCATTATTGATAAATTGGGTGTAATACTTTTTATTACTGGTCGACCAATTTAGTCAACTTAAATAAATTATTTGAAATAAGATTTCAAAAGTAGAAAGGTAAATTAGTGGAATTAAGTAGAATTGCAAAAAAAAGCGATATCATATTGACGCTCAAAAGGAACATTCAATTATAATATCGCAATTACTTCCGTTTTTTAATGAGAGAGGATGTGATCGGAAGTAAACTTTCATTGGTTTTTTGCCAGTTTAAGAGACTGGCTTTAAAAAATAACAAGGGGTTAAAATATTGTTCCCTTTTGTACAGTATTAAGAACAATACAAATCTACTCTAAGTAAGCGGATTTAACCTATACGTATGTCTTAAATAACTATTCAAATGTATACTTTGAGATTAAATCTTTATTTTAACCACATTACAAATTTACTACAAATAACTGATAATCAACTACTTACTCTTAAATTTTTACAAAAACCATTTTGAAAGAAAATCAAAGCTTGGGTTATAGATAGAATTTTGCGGAATATTCTTTAATTTCGTTCTAAGAGAGAGATACCAGCTACTTAAAAGTAGCCTTATCCAAAACCACTGTACAGAGAATGAAAACAAATTTTATCACAAGGATAAAACTAATCTCCTTTTGGATATTAGGGATATTTATTATAGCCACGGATCAAACATCCGCTGGTGTATTTGACCTTGTCCCTAATAGTAGTATTTCCCAAACCAATCTCCATCCTCACTATCTTATAGCTGAAAATCCGATCCTAATTGATGGTCAATTGGATTGGCAAAAGACGACTTTTACTCCTATTCCAGATGATTTTTATTTTCAGTCCGAAAAAGAATATTGGATCAAACTCTCCGTTCGTACGCAAGCAACCAATATCTCTGACTACTGGATCACGCTGGGACTTCACGATGAGGTGATTTTATATCGAAATCAGCAATACGTCGGAAAAACGGGTAGAACCGTGAATAAGGATGACTGTATGCATCCGGTGCATCGCCATTGGTTGTCTTTGATGCCTTTATCGCAAATACCAACAAATTATTATTTTCATATTAAAACGGCTTCATTTCATGGGTCTAGCCCATTAGCATCTCAGATAAAAAGTTTAGAAAAACTGAATTCGATTAGAAGTCTTCAGATTGAAAAGGATATCAATTTTCACTTTTTCCGGATCAGTATTCTAGCCATCATGTTCTTTATGTCTGTAGTTACTTTTGCTCAGTTTGTTATCAAACAAGACGACGCTTATCGTTGTTATGGATTCTATCTACTTTTTACTTTTTTCTATTTACTCATCTCCTTTGAACAAAGAAGTCCTTTTAGTTTTTTTGTTGAAAGTTACTTTGCGGGCTATCATCAGGCCCTAGTTATTCCAACTTTAATGTTGAGTTATTATTTCTACACGCAGTTTGTCCGTTCTATTTTAGATACTCAAACCAAGTTGGTTCGCTTCGATTATCTGTTAAGAGGTCATGGATATATGACGCTATTTTTTGTGGGACTAGATCTGGTGACGAATCTTATTTTTAGTGTAGAAAGCTATCCTTATATCCGTAGTTTTATGCTCATTGCGACTTTTATGATGGCTATGTTGGTTTATTTTCAGATGGGAAAAATCAAGGGGATTGTCGCAAGACTGGTACTCTCTGGATCTTTGATTTTTAGTCTGGGTTCTTTTATGGGTTTTCTGTTTACGACCTTTTTTAAGTTGCCAGAAGGCTTAGGTATTTTTTCTGATGGATTGACCTATATGCAGATCAGTGTAATGCTTGAGGTGATATTTTTTACGGTTGCCTTGGCTTATCTTTCTTGGCAGGTTGAAAAAGATAAGACAGAAGCTAAAGCAAAATTGATTACAGAAACTTACGAAAAAGAAAAGTTAGTTTATCAAAATGAAAAGAGCAAAGAATTTGAAGAAAGAAGGTCCCAATTTTTTGCAGATACTAACCACGAATTACGAACGCCGTTGACCGTCATCAAAGGAATGGCAGAGAACTTAGACAAGGAGCATCCTCAGCGGAATATCATTTTACAAAATACCAATAACATACTCCACCTCATCAATAATATGCTGGATTTGGCCAAGGCGGAAGCGGGAGATGTAAAAGTAAATATGCTCCAGGACAACTTTGTAAGTTTCTGTATTATCGAAATAGAAGCATGGACGTATTATGCAAAAACCAAAGGTATTACCGTAATTTACGAGCCAGCAGAATCTTTGATTTTGATGGATTTTGATGATCGAAAAATGGAACAGATTATTTCAAATTTGGTCAGCAACGCGATTAAGTTTACTCCGACAGATGGCAGTATCACTGTGACGACCAAAGAGGAAGACGAGCATTTGATCCTAACAATTGAAGATACCGGAAGCGGAATTCCTGAAGAAGATCTTCCTAACATTTTTGATCGATACTACCGAGCTAAAAACACAGAAGACAAAAACATAAAAGGAACAGGTATCGGACTAGCAATGGTAAAAAAACTGGTCGAATTGGTCAATGGAAGAATAGAAGTTTTCAGTGAACTAGAACGTGGAACTTCCTTCGTTTTATATTTTCCAATTACTAAATTAGCACCATACGGCAAAGCAAAAATTTCTCTAGAAATCGCTAAAATCAATCAACAATCTGAGCTACCAACTAGTCCTACTCCAACCGATGCCCCTTCGCTTTTGATTGTAGAAGATAATACAGAGATTTTAAAGCATTTAGAATATGTACTCGGCAACACTTATAACATTACCACGGCAACCAACGGATCAGAAGGAATTACCAAAGCAAAAGAGGTTTTCCCAGACTTAATTATCAGTGATGTTCGAATGCCCGTTCAAGATGGTTTAACCCTTTGCGAGACCTTAAAAAAGGATTTAACAACCAGTCATATTCCTATCATTCTACTGACCGCTGCTTCTACAGATAACGATAAAATCAAAGGATTAGAACGAAGAGCAGATGCTTATTTGACAAAACCTTTTAGTCAAGTTGAATTAGAATTAAGAATAGAAAATCTGCTTCAAGTTAAGAAGGTCCTACACGTTTATTTTTCTAAAAATATGAATACCGAAACCATTCGAAAAAGTCAGATTTCAATAGAAGATCAAAGCTTCTTAGATCAACTGGTACTATTTATCAAAAAAAATATTGATGACGAAAAACTCGACGTAACACAGATGACCCAAGCCGTCAATGTTAGTCGCCCTACCCTTCACAGCAAACTAAAAGCCTTGACGGGACTTTCTGCCACCAAATTTAAAAAACAAATAAAAATGCAGGAAGCAAAACGAATGCTGGAAGATGGACATAGTAATATATCTGACCTAGCTTATCAGGTGGGTTATAAATATCCCAATAATTTTTCTAAAGATTTTAAAAAATGGTATGGCGTAACCCCCAATAGATTTGGTAAAGGAAGTTGTTCTAAAAATCAATCAGAAGAGATGTAAAAAAATAGAAAAACAACAAATCCAATTTCACCTAACCTCTAATTCCCATTCCCATTCCCATTCCCATTCCCATTCTAATTCTAATTCTAATTCTAATTCCCATTCTAATTCCCATTCTAATTCTAATTCTAATTCCCTACCCTATTCATAACTAACCGCAACTCGCAATGCTTTAAGTCCCGTAACGCCTTGTAAATCTTCCAATTCTAGTTCTTCAATTTCAGGGTGAATCATTCCTGCATTTGCTAAAAAACTTAAGTATCGACGATAAGTTTCAGCATCTCGTTCTTGGGAATAAACGATGGCAATTTTTCCTGGAAGGGTCAGTCGTTCGGATGCTCCTTTCACGTAGGCTTTGTCAATTCTTTTCTTTAAAATTTCGTAGCGAATATTATAAGCACCATCCACATCAAAGGACTTACTGGACATTTTAAACTTAACGGTAATCGGGCTTCCATGCACCATGATAAGTGAAGCGATCTGGAGTTTTAAAGGCAATTTAGGTTGTAGACTATGAACCAAACGTTCTGTGCCGACCATCGTTTCAAGTTGCCAAAGTTGTAAATTTTGTAAATAAATAGGATTATAATTCTGCTTTTTTACCAAGGATTGTCCGACGTACATATTGTACTCAACACCATCGGTTTTATATTTTTCAAAATAATGAGGATAGATTTTTTGTGCCGCTTCTTGTTGTCGATCCAAGTAATTGGCCATCTGATCATTAATCATCGCCACACTATCTTCAAAGTCTTTTCGCTTTGCATAAATAAAGCCTAAAGAACCATCTAGCTTTTCGTTGTATTCGTTGACTTTTTTATTCATTGCAGGACTCAAGGTACGTATGTGTTTAAAGGCAGGATAAATTTCGTCGATTAAAAAGTCTCCCATCGTTACTTCGTCGCCTGCATCCATCCCTGATTTTAAATGTAAAGAAGCTTCTTCTAGTCTATGCAACAACTGACGATACAAAATTAACGGCTCTACTTCTAGGGCTTCTTTTAGAATTTTTCCGGCCAACTTAAGTTGATGAATTAAGTCTGTTTGTACCGCAAGATTACGTTCATCCGTAGATCCTTTGATATCGGACTGACCAAAAAGTGGTGTTACATCTTCAAAGACAATATCTTTAATAGAAGCATGAGGATTTGTTTGACGAGAGATCCAATGATCTTCTGCTATCTCAAAAAACTTCCAAGAAACCGTTGGGTGAATCACTGTAAAATTTTTCTGGATTATACTTTCCATCAGCGTTTCGTGGACGACCATCCAACGTTGCATAGTGACCGCAAAAAT
>CALGJS010000259.1 GCA_937927835.1 uncultured Saprospiraceae bacterium
CCATCCTCATCAATATCGATCAACTCCGCAGAAGGAGTTGCTGGCAGACCAGGCATTCGCATCATGTCTCCGGTAATTGGGATTAAGAATCCAGCTCCCGCAGCAATTTCGATTTCTCTTACAGTAATGGTAAAACCAGAAGGACGACCGATTTTCTTGGGATCGTCGGATAAAGACTTTTGAGTTTTCGCCATACAAATTGGTAGATGATCTAAACCTAACTTTGCGATTCGACGTAAATCTCGACGAGCCGTACTTCCATATTCAACATCAGCGGCTCCGTATACTTTGGTAGCAATGGTAGCAATCTTATCTTTGACAGGACTCGCCCAATCGTATAATGGGGTAAATTTATTTTTTCCACTTTCTATACTTTCAACGACTGCTCTTGCCAAGTCTTCTGCTCCTTTTCCACCTTCAGCCCAGACTTTAGCGACCACTGCTTTTACGCCTTTTGCTGCGCAACCTTCTTGGACTACTGCAATCTCTGCATCGGTATCTCCAACAAACTCATTAATCGCAACTACCGGCTGAATACCGAATTGCTGAATATTTTCTAAGTGCTTTTCTAGATTGACAATTCCTTTTTTAACTGCCTCTGGGTTTGGTTCTTTTAGTGATTTTAAATCAACACCTCCGTGATATTTTAAGGCACGAATCGTGGCAACAATAACTACTGCTTCAGGTGAAAGTCCCGCACTTTGACATTTGATGTTGAGGAACTTTTCTGCACCTAAATCTGCACCGAATCCTGCTTCTGTAACCACATAATCGGATAAGGATAATCCCATACTCGTTGCCAAGACAGAGTTGGTTCCTTGCGCGATATTCGCAAAAGGTCCACCGTGAATTATGGCAGGATTTCCTTCAATCGTTTGAACTAGGTTTGGTTGAATGGCATCTTTAAGTAAAGCCGCCATTGCTCCATGTGCATTAAGTTCACGTGCGTAAACTGGCTTTCTTTCTTTGGTAAAACCAACAAAGATATTTCCCAATCGTTCTTTAAGATCTACTCGAGAATTTGCTAAACAAAGAATCGCCATAATCTCAGAAGCTGCTGTAATATCAAAACCCGTTTCTCGTGGAATACCACTTCCGGTTCCGCCAAGACCCACCACCACTTTTCTAAGTGTTCGGTCATTCATATCCATTACCCGCTTCCACAATACCGTTCGAGGATCAATTCCTAAAGATCTAGTTTTACTCTGAATATTATTATCAATCAAAGCCGCTAATAAATTATGTGCTTTTTCGATGGCAGAAAAGTCACCTGTAAAATGTAGATTGATATCTTCCATTGGTAGCACTTGAGAGTAGCCACCACCTGCTGCCCCACCCTTGATACCGAATACGGGTCCGAGCGAAGGCTCTCGTAAAACCACCGTCGTTTGCTTTCCGATTCGATTGAGCCCTTGCGTCAAACCAATCGACATGGTCGTTTTTCCTTCTCCGGCTGGTGTCGGACTTAAAGCCGAAACCAAAATCAACTTATTCTTTTTTACTTTTTCAGGATCAATTAAGGATAAGGGTAATTTCGCTTTATATTTTCCATAAAATTCGAGCTGCTCTTCTGTTAAGTTAAGTTGCTCTGCAATTTTTGCAATATGTTTTAGTGGAATAGTACGTGCAATTTCGATATCAGAAGCCATAATTTGGTAGTAGTCTTTAGCCTGCTTTCTAGCAGGTCGATTATTGAAAAATTGAATTGTCTGTCTTTTTAAAGGGAATCAGGGATTGAAAAAAATTCGAATAAAATAATTATTGATTTCATTCTAATTGATCTGGGTGATTTTTGCTATTTGCTTTTGGCCATTTGCTATTTGCCATCTTCAATCGCAGGCAGTTGATTGAATGAAGCAAATAGCTAATAACAATTTTTAATTTTAGCTCCTGATTCGAATAACTAATAAACCTATCAGTCATTTTTAAAGTTCTTACGGTTCAGACAGCACAAAGTTAGAAATATGATTAAGAATTTCTTCTTTTATGGCACTAAATATATCGGGATCCGATTTCTTCAAAAATACAGGCTCATGTTGTAAAAGAGTGGTTCTAAACTGAATTCAAAAGTCGGAAATATTTCATTATTAAATTAAAAAGAAAATTATGAATGAGTAAATTATTTTTATGGAATATTATCTTCAAATAATGAAAATAAAATCAAGTAGTCCGTGAGAAACTCCCTTCACCATTTAACCAATACAAAGAATTCAACAATTCTTCCCTCACCGAATCATTTATTCCTATATTTACCCTACTAAACATCGATCCTCTATGAAAGTAATTTTAGCTTCGATCCTACTCTTTCTGAGTACTGTTTCTTTTGGACAAAATGGCTCCCCGCTCCCAGCGGGTGCTCGTGGTATGGCGATGGGCAATACGGGTATTAGTAATCAGGACATCCATAGTATTTTTACGAATGTTGGTGGACTGGCATTTCTACAAGGAACTCAATTTGCCATTTTCGGAGAACAACGATTTGTTGGTACCGGAATCAATAATCTGGCCGTTGGAGCTGCTCATTCTTTAGGATCTGGAACTTTCGGTTTGACCATTCAGAATTATGGAGTTAATGATTATAATGAACAAAAGGTTGGGCTTTCTTATGCTAGAAAATTATTTGACAAACTTTCGATGGGTGTTCAATTTGATTTTTTGAATACTCGAATTACAGACTATGGTTCTGCCGCAGTCTTTACTTTTGAAATTGGTTTTGTCGCTCCCATTAATAAAGAATTGTCAGTCGGAGCAAGAGTTTTTAGCCCGATGCGCGTCACGATAACTGATGACGAAGAGGTACCTGGTTTATTAGGAATCGGATTTAGCTATCATCCATCCAAGAAAGTAACCTTTAATGGAGAAGTAGAAAAAGGAATTGACACCAATCTTTCTATTCGAGCAGGTGTGGAATATCAAATTCACTCAGTGGTAAGTCTTCGGGTAGGCGGCGCAGCCAACCCTACTCTGGCAACATTCGGTCTTGGCTTTAGAATTAGTGATCAATTCAGTATGGATATTGCCACTACTTATCATCAGGTATTGGGACTTAGTCCAGGTATTGGAATTCGCTATGGGCTGAAAAATTCCGTCCCCTTACGAAAAAGATAGGAGCGACTTTTTTACTACCTAAATCTGAAAAAGCTCAATTCCCATATTCTAATTCACATTCCAATTCATATTCTAATTCATATCATATTCTAATTCACCTCCATGCACATAACCATCGTCGCTGCTACCCTATTTGAGATCGAACCAACACGACAATTTCTAGCCGATAATTTTCATTCTGAAGGTCAATTAAAATTTAAAAAAGGGGAGACTACGGTTCAACTCTTAATCACGGGTGTCGGAACAACAGCAACAGCTTTTGCGTTGGGTCAATACCTTGGGCAAGTAAAAACAAATCTAATAATCAATGCGGGCATAGCTGGAAGTTTTTCTCAGAAATTTAAAATTGGAGATGTATTGTTGGTAGAACGAGATCGTTTTGGAGACTTAGGGGTTGAAGAGGCGGATGGTCGTTTTATCGATGTTTATGAATTAGAAATGCCTGCTCCAAACACACCACCTTATCAAAATGGTTGGTTGGTAAATCCTGCTGCAGTGGAACAAAAATTCTTACCAATTGTCTCTGCCATTACCGTACAAAAAGTTCATGGAAGTGCAGATAGTATCGAGAAAATTACGGGTAAATATCAAGCAGATTTGGAAAGCATGGAAGGTGCTGCGGTTCACTATGCAGCATTGATGACGGGTACCCCCTTTTTTCAAATCCGTAGTATCTCCAATTTTGTGGAACCTCGTAATAAAGATAATTGGGATATCGGCAAAGCCATTGCTGCCTTGAACCAGGTGTTGCAAGGAATGATTAATATTGGTTAATTGTTAAACCAAAGACAGTTCCTAAGGCCCTCAGAATGAACCTAATACGCTTCTAAATAGTTCTACCGTCATATCCTTTTTGACAGAATTGACTTTTTTGTTTTCTAACAAAATGACAACCCTTTTATGAAAAAATACGACGTCATCATTATTGGTGCAGGAAGCGCAGGATTAGGAAATTCTGGTGTAGCCAATATGCTTGGTTTAAATACTTTATTAATTGAAAAAAATGAGCATCATTTTGGTGGTGACTGTACTAATTTTGGCTGTGTTCCTAGTAAGGCATTGATTCATATTGCCAATCAATTTCATGCGGCAAAAAATATCAGTCGGTTTGGCGTTTCTTGTTCTGGAAAAGCAGATATGAAAAAAGTCCTCCAATATATTCATGAAAAACAAGAGGTCATTAGAGATACCGAAGATGCCGAAGCTTTGCGATCTCATGGAATTGATGTAGTGATTGGTGAAGCAAAATTTAAAGATAAAAATACGATTCAAGTTGGGAACGAAACGTTTACCGCTAAGATCATTCTACTTTGTACGGGATCAAAACCACGGGTAGCAAAAATTCCTGGTATTGAAACTACGACTGTTTATAACAACGAAAATATCTTTTTTGATTGTACCGAATTACCAGATCATTTAGTAGTGATTGGAGGTGGAGCCATTGGTTGTGAACTTGGACAATCTTTGTCTCGACTTGGAAGTAAGGTTACCCTTGTCAACCGAGGATCACGTATCTTAAAAAAAGAACCGGAATCGGTTTCAAGAATTTTAGAAGGTGTTTTTGAGGAAGAAGGAATTACCGTTTTAAATAATTCAGAAGTAAAAAACCTAACGGCCACTACGGCTTTGATTGAGAATAAAGATGGAACAAAACAAGAGGTTTCTTGTGATGCGATTTTAGTAGCAATTGGAAGAGTTGTCAATACGGGAAGTTTGGGATTAGAAGCTGGAGGAATTGAATTGACAAAAAGAGGAAAAATTAAGAACGATGCTTACTTTAAAACTACGAATCCTAAAGTTTATGTGATTGGTGATGCTGCGGGAACTTATATGTTTTCACATGGTGCGGAAAAGATGGTCCGCATGCTTTGGCGAAATTTGCTAATTCCATTTTTCAAAAAGAAAGACCATCAAAAAGATTTAAGCTGGGTAACTTTTACAGAACCTCAGGTGGCTCATTTTGGTTTGACAGAGGAACAGATGAATGACCAAAAAATAAGTTATTATCGTCAAGATCAAACCCTTGAACATGACGACCGTGCGATCATTCAAGAATATACTTATGGTCAACAAAAACTATGGATTGAAGGACGTGGTAGATTGTCAAAAAGAAAAATATTGTCTGGTTCTTTAATTGCTCCAAACGCTGGAGAAATTGTACAAGAATTAGAGTTGGCTAAGTTTGCAGGTATACCGATTAGTAAGGTAAATGATCGGGTGTATCCCTACCCTGTTCAGTCTCGGATTAATCAAAAAACGACGCGTGGAATTTTACATGCAGCTTTTACAGATTTTCAAAAAAAGATGGGAAGGATTGCTTTTCGTTTGTTTAATTAAACTTCAAGATGCCTCAAAAAAAAATCTACAAAATCCTCACCTTCTTGATCACCATCGTCTGGTTAATCAACGGTCTTTTTTGTAAACTATTGAATCTCGTTCCACGACATCAAGAAATTGTTGGCCAAATTTTAGGAGAGACTTATGCTCGTCCGATTACTGGGCTAATTGGAATTGGAGAGATTATTATTGGATTAATAGTTCTGTCTCGATTTATGCCAAGGATGACTGCGCTTACCCAAATTCTCTTGGTGGCAATAATGAATGTTTTAGAATTCCTACTGGTTCCTAATTTATTATTATGGGGAAAATTTAATACTATATTTGCTCTTGGGTTTATCCTTTTAGTTTATTATCATGAATTTGTTTTGAGGAAGCAATTATCGTAATTTTAGAAAATGAACTTCCTTAAACAACATCCTTTCGGCGTCAAAGCTTTTTTCGAAAAATCTACGGTATTGACTTTTGCAGTCCCAAAGGAAGAATTAGAAAGCTTTCTCCCTTCTTATTTGACGCTTGATACTTTTCAAAACCAATGGTCTTTTATTGCGATAGCGATGGTAGAAACCACGGCACTTAGGCCTGCAGGATTTCCATCCTTTATGGGAAATAATTTCTTTTTGATTGGATACCGAATATTTGTTCGATACAAAAACAAGCAAGGCAAAAATTTAAGAGGTCTTTATATTTTAAAATCTGAAACAGATAAAAAACGGTTGGAGTATTTAGGAAATATTTTCACCAATTATAAATACACCACCACCGATATTCAGCATACGGTTGATCATAATCACACAATCATCTCTTCCAAAAAATCAAATTTTTTAGTTTCTATTGATCAAGATAAAACAGCAGTCGCTATTCCTGAATACAGTCCATTTTTCAACTGGAAAGAAGCAAGGAGATTTGCAGGTCCTTTGCCTCATACCTTTAGTGTGGATGCCGAAAAAAAACAGGTTTTAATTATCCGTGGTCTTCGCCAAAATTGGATCCCAAAACCGATCCATATTAAGGAATATCGTTTTGAGTTTTTAAGATTATTAAACTTAGGAAATATTAGACTTGCTAGTGCATTTCAAATATCAAAAATTCCCTACCATTGGGAAAAAGGGAGGATTGAAATGTGGGATTAAAAACAGCAACAAGAAAACCTTTTCAAGGTGTTTGGAATATTATCCGATTCAATTGGCATTTTTACCTGATCGCTGCGATTGGAATTTCAGGATTGCTATTGAGTAAAAATTTTTTTCCGACATCCTTACATATTTGGGTGGTCATAGGTGCAGGTCTGGCATTTGGGACAACGCTTATTTCCTTATTGGTTTCGTATTATGTTTATGATTACTCAAATTTATACGAACTGAATTGGCTAGAAAAATCTTATGGCAAATCAATCTTGAATATCAACGCAGGTTTTGATGAGACGAGTGAATTGATTAAAAATAAATTTCCTAATGCTACACTGACGATTTGTGATTTCTATGATCCAAAAAAACATACCGAGGTTTCGATTAAACGAGCAAGAAAAGCGTACCCTCCTGATCCGAAAACCATTTCCGTTGATACTCAATCACTTCCTTTTAAAGATCATCAATTTGATCAGGTCTTAGCAATTTTAGCAGCGCATGAAATTCGGGAGGAAACAGAAAGAATTCAATTTCTTAAAGCGCTAAATCGCGTTTCTAAACCAGCAGGAAATATCTATATAATGGAACACCTTCGTGATCCAAATAATTTCTTAGCTTATACTATTGGGTTTCTTCATTTTCATAGTAAAAAAACTTGGCTCCGTAATTTTACAGAAGCTGATCTACAAATAGAAAAGGAAATCAAAATCACTCCTTTTATCACCGTTTTCATTTTAAAACCTCATGGAGATACACCTTAAAATTATTGGAATCGCTTTAATTATTTTGGCATCGATTCATGTTATCTTTCCAAAATATTTCAACTGGAAAGAGGAACTAAAATCCTTAAGTCTGATCAATTCGGAAATGATGGTCATCCATACTTTTTTCTTGGCACTGACTGTCCTTCTGATGGGCTTATTGTGCTTTACTTCGAGTAGTGATTTATTGGGAACGGCTTTAGGAAGACGACTTTGTTTAGGTTTTGCGATCTTTTGGACGATTCGATTTTTCATTCAATTTTTTGGATATTCGTCGAGTTTATGGAAAGGGAAGAATTTTGAGACCATGGTGCATATTGTTTTTAGTTTTTTTTGGGGATATTGTAGTGTGGTGTTTTGGGTTTGTGGGATAATGAATTGACTTTTTCTCACTCCTGTCTCATACTTGATTCATAGGAGTTGTTTAAAAACTCCAAAAATAAACTAAAGATGGACTTAATTTCTGTGAACAAGTATCCATTTTTTTTTAAGCTTCACTTTTATGTCTATTTGTTTAAAAAAAGAATGTACAGACTTTATGACATGTAATTGGGTAGCTTTCTTGGAGGACAGATATCTGAACCAAGAATAGAGGAAAATGAAAAATAAAATGAGACTATAAATACTAATCAGAAAATGACCTTATAACAGAAAAAGCCCGCCAGGGCGGGCTTTCCCACCCTCCGCGAGGTACCGATACCTCCCCCCATTTCAGAGCCATTCCGAGTATAGCTCCGCCATGTCCAACCTTGGTTTTTCCCTGGTTAAATTTAGACAGTTTTTTAAGCCATCAAATTTCTTTTTGCTATCTACTTACAAGGCAGACAACCTAACATTTACTTTACTGATCAGTATAAAAAATTGATAAATTCGGAGACTTGCCCGAGTTGAAAGGAAGAACTTGTTTCCAATGTGCTATTCGATAGATTGTACGGCTTTCTCCCACCCAGAGAACAACGGTACAACAAAACAAAAGTAATAATTTTACTTAATAAAACAAAATGTTTTTAAATTTAATTTAAAATTTAAAACCTTATTGCAACATAGTTAAACCTTACCTCAATATTCTACGAATGACGAGAGAAAATAAACCACGATTATTTAAATTCTCCACCGATTAAAAAAATTGGGGGGCCACTCCGCATCCCTAAATTGCTTTGTTTCTCAATAAAAAATAACACCCCCACTCTGTTTATTTTTTTATCTTTATGCCATGATTTTACAAAGATTACTATTAGAAAATTTCAAACAATATGCTTCCCTCGACTTAGCGTTTCGGGAAGGATTGATCGGTATTATAGGAAAAAACGGATCGGGTAAATCTTCTATTTTCGATGGTATATTATTATGTCTTTTTGGCTCGGCAGTTTCTACCGATAAGGCATTTTATAAAACAAGTTGGGCTGGCAAGAAAGATAATGTTCGATTAGAGCTTTGGTTGGAAGTGGCGGGTAAACCATATAGAATTTTGCGTGAATTTCGTGGTAAGGCGCTCGCTCCTTATGCGGGCATATACGACTACGAAGATAAGCAATTGGCAACGGGTGCAACAGCCGTCAACCAAGAAGTCAGTCGTTTGATCGGAATGGATAAAGACGCTTTTACGCGGTCGATTTTTAGTGGGCAAAAAGAGCTTGGAATTTTGTCGAATACGCGAGGCGAAGAACGAAAAAAGATGGTTCGTAAAATGATCGGCCTGGATAATTTAGATCAGATACAAAAATTGGTTCGAGAAGATCGAAATAATTTAAAAAGAGCAGTTGAAGGTCAAAAGGCATTGCTACTCGGAACGGATGACTTGAAGTCTATCCAAACCGAAATAAAAACATTAAATAAAGAAAATAAGACTCTACAAAAATCATTAGATGGTGACCAGAAAAAATTAGAGAAAAAAAATAAGAATTACCAATCTGCCAAAAAGGCCTTTAATACACAACTTATGGCCTTCAAAATATTTACCCAACACAAACAAGAAGAGACCAAATACTTATCTCTGCTCGATGGTATTACTACAGATAGTGAACGATTAAAAAAAGAACTAGCAGATCTAAAATTATTAGAAAAAGAACAGCAAAAAATTAAGAAATCAGTTGAAAATTATTTAAAGGGGGTAGAAAATTTCAATAGTCTAGAGGGCGAACGAACAAAATTTCAAGCACTACAAAATTTAAAATCTCAACGAGAGGATTATATTGAGCGACTCCAAGTTATAAAAACAGATATTGGGCAATTAAAAAACTCCACCAAGGAACATAAAAAACTAGAAAAAGGACTAGCTGAACTTACTCCAAAAATTGCGGCTCAACAAAAAAACAAAGACCTTCAAACCAAAGAATTACAAAAAATCACTGAAGCGCGTGGTAAAATCTTGGGAAGTATTACTGATCGAAAAACCCAACTTTCTACCATCACCCAACTAGGAGCAGACGCTGAATGTCCTACTTGTTTGCAACCACTGGTTCATGCTTATCAAAAAACAGTAGAAAAGCTAAACAAGGAGATTTCTGATTATGAAAATACACAACTAAAATCTTTAGATGAGCAAACTAAAACGATTGAAACGTCCATTGCAAAGGTCGACCTTTCATTAAATAAATTGACAGAAGAAAAACAGACTTTCTCTTTAACCATCCATAAAATAGAAGACGATCTAAAACGATTGACTCAAGCAGAAGAACGACTAGCTAAAGGAGAAAAGTTAATCAAAGATAAAGAAATCCAAATAAAAGAATATGGTAATTTAAAGTTTGATCAAAAGAAATATGATACGCTAAAGGAAAAAATTGAAGCATTTAAACCTACCTATTTAACTTATCAGATCAACCAAGATAAATTAAAAAATAAAGCAGCCATCAATGAGCAATTAACTAAAAACAAAACACGTATTTTGGAAGGTCAAGCGAAAATAAAAACGGTAATTGCAGCCATCAAAACAAGTGGCTATGTTGCTGAAAAATATCAAGCGGCACAAATTAAACAAGATGAGTTAGAATTAGAACGAGATCAATTGCAAGCAGCAGTTCAAGAGTTAGTTCGTCAACAGCGTGTCCTCGAAAATCAAATAACAACGCGACAACAACGCATCGAAACGGATGAAGCCAATCGCTCTACCATCGCAGAAAATCTAGTTGAATTTGAAGAGTTAGAAACGCTCAATGGCCTCTTTACCGCTTTTAAAACGTTTATCCTTGACAAAATCAAACCGACCATTACCGACTACGCAGGAACCTTATTTGAAAAAATAACCAAAGGTCGTTACGAAAGTATTCATGTAGATGATAACTTTGATTTTCAGATTTTCGAGAATGGAACAGCCTACCCTATTTCTCGATTTTCTGGTGGAGAGGTTGATTTAGCTAATCTTTGTTTGAGAATCGGAATCAGCAAGGCGATTGCGGAATTATCAGGCAGTACGGAGGCCTTGAGTTTCCTTGGTTTCGATGAGATTTTTGGCAGTCAAGATGAAGATCGCCGTATGGAAATTTTATTAGCGTTGGAACATCTAAAAGAACAATATCGTCAGATTTATATTATTACGCACGTAGATACGGTCAAGGATTATTTTCCGAATATTTTGCAAGTGACGCAGTCGGGGAAAGGATCAGCGGCTGTTTTTCAGTAGGGGTAATAATGAATAATG
>CALGJS010000260.1 GCA_937927835.1 uncultured Saprospiraceae bacterium
GGCTAGACTTTGATACGCTTAGTACAGGACAAAATAAATTGCCACAAAGCCACTAAGTCACAAAGAATTTTTCTCACAGAAAGTATTCTTTTCATGGTGTTTTGTTCCAAGAAAAAAACGCTGTAAGTCTTTTGGCTTGTATTAAGCTTTATTTTGTAATAAAAAATAGGCTAATTGAAAACCGTAGTTAAATTTTTTAGTGTCTTAATATTGATTGGCCTATTGCTAGTTGGGGTCTTGCTATTGGTTGTTGAATTGAACAAGCCTGCTATTCTTTCTAAGGTTGAAAATTGGTATGCCGAAAATCATGGTGGTGAGTTAAAGATTAATGATTTTGATTTTCAGGTGATTCGTAGTTTTCCCGATCTAACTATTAATATTGATCAAGTTCGTCTTCGAGATTCCTCCTTTTCAGGACGCAATCATCGTAACCTATCTGCGGGAACGATCGCGTTTAGTTGCGCGACGCGAAAACTATTTTCAAAAAAATTAGTTTTCAATCGATTTGAGATCAAGGATGTTGTGGTTGATATATTAGTAGATAGTGTAGCGGAATCGACTACTAAAAAAAGATCATCTTCAGATAAAGTGGATTTTGATTTAGAAAATTGGTTTTCAAAAAAAGGTCTGAATTTTAATTGTCGAAATGCGCAAATAAAAATCATCAATCGTCCCAAGAAAAAACGATATACGGGACTCGTCAATGAAGTATCTGGCAAATTCAAACCGAAGGGAGCAACTTTGAATGGGAATTTGCATTTAGATGTGGACATGGAAGAGATGGGACTGAATGTCAAAAAAGGCACCTTCTTCAATACGGCACATGTGCAGGGAGATTTGAATCCTAAAATTGATATCCGTAAAAAAGAATTTTTAGCACCAGCCTTTCCTCTGAAAATTGATCATCAAAATTTTATGGTGTCGACGCATTTTAATTTAGGTTCGGGTAATTTCTTTGATTTTGAATTAGTCAATGAAGCGACGGATTACCAAGCAAGTAAGGAGTTGATCTCTCAAGATATTCAGGAGAAAATTGAGGTCTATGAATTGACAAAACCGTTTTATACTAAAACTAGAATTCAAGGTAAATTTAAGAATGGTGGAAGTCCATTGGTTACCCTCGATTTCAATACCAAAGAGAATCAATTTATTTTTAATAAAACCCAAAATTTTGATAGCCTTAGTTTGGTCGGGCATTTGGCCAATCGAGCTATCGACCAAGAGGTTATTAATAGTAAAAATAAAAAAGACTTTCATATTGTTTTTTCTAAAGTCGATGGTTCTTTTGAAGGGGTTCCTTTCTCGTTAAAGGATTCCTATTTTCAAAGTACGCCTAGTTCAAAAAATCTAATTCAACTCGACTTGGCTGCTGCCGGAAATACGGAACAGCTAAATCAAATATTAAAAAATGATGCTTTTTTCTTTCAGGCTGGAGATTTTGATTTGAAGAGTTATTTTCGTGGAAACGTAAAAAAACCACTGGACATTTTAACTTATGCAACCAGTGAATTTCAGGTAAACAAAACCAAAGTTTATTATAGTAAAGCGGACTTTACTGTTCCAGTGCGAAAAATTAATTTCCAAACAAAAAACGGAAATGCTTCGCTGAAATTTATGCGCTTAGCTTTTCCCAACAACCAATATCTCGATATCACAGGAGATCTAGAAAACTATACTTCTTTACTTTTTGATGAATTAAAAGACCCGATTAAATCTACTTTAAAAATCAAATCGCAAGCATTGGATTTTGAGGGTTTGATGGCTACGCTTAACGAGGTTACGACCAACAAGGAAGTAAAAAAACTAGCGCCAAAAGAGCAAAATTTAAGAGCAGTTTTTGAAAATATTTATCTGCGTTTCAATCCAGAACTCAATATTAAAGTCAACCAATTTTCTTATCAAAATTTAATATTTAAAGACTTTAAAACCCTTCTTAATTATCAAGATAAAAACACGTTAATACTTTCTAATTCCAATTTTAAGTTTGGCGACAATACCATAAATTTAAACGGCCAAGTCAACTTACCAGATGGCAATGCTACGCAAGCCAATCTAGGCATTAAAGCCGATGGAACGATGGCTGATTGGAATAAGTTATTTGACAATAAAGACTTTATCATCAAGAGCGGAAATTTTAACTTAACCGCTGATTATCAAGGTTCTCTGGACGCCCCAAAAGATTTACTAACGGAAAGTAAAGTTGGACTAGTAATTAAAGATGCTAAGATTTACCACGCAGATCAAGATTTAATTATTCCAATTGATAGTGCGCTAATTTTTTTAGAAAATCGAGATGCGTCTCTTACCGAATTGAGCATCCCGCTTTATCCAAATAATCATATTTCTATCACCGGAAAAGTAAACAATTTCACTTCTTTACTACAACCAGAAAATGGTTACGAAGTCAGTTCAAATGTAAAAATTTATTCTCGGGAACTTAGCTCAAAAAATTTTAAGCGAATCACTGAAATTTTTGCTGGACCTAAACAAGAAACTGAGCCTGCTGATCCCGATGGCCTTCACCGAGCTGTCGCCACCATATATGATAAATTTCATCCTTCTTTAGAAATACAGATTGATAATTTTAAAAGCCAGGACTACTTGCTAAATAATTTACAATCAAAAATATATTATAAAAATCCTACTACCCTATCGATTGATAATACTGGGTTCGATTTGGATAAAGGTCGACTGGACTTATCTGCTATTTTCAATTTTTCTGAGAAAGAAAAAATAATAACTAATTTAAGTCTTTCCGCCAATGGAGAAGCTCGACGATTTGATAAACTTTTCAATAATAATACGTTCTTTTTTAAAGAAGGTATATTTGATTTCAAACTAGATTTTGACGGAAATCTATTAGACAAAAAAAATATTCTTGAACATATAGATAGCAGACTACTCTTGGAAGATAGCCGTGTTTTTTATAAAGACATGAACCTCACGGTTCCGCTGGACGATGTTGATTTAGTATTGAGAAATGAAGATGCGATCATTAATAGTTTTGTTATTCCACTTACTTCTGGCCATAGAATTGAGGTGATGGGAAAGGTTGAAAGTTTCAATAGTTTACTATTAGATTCTATTCCAGACGAGGTCGTTTCTGATTTAAATATTTATTCAAAAGAATTAGATTTTAGTGATTTATCTCGAATGTTTGATGTCATCACAGAGGCAGATAGTTTATCAGAAAAAGAGGTGATCGTCGATGCAGAAAAAACCAACGTTTTTAAATTAACCGTACAAGGCATGTACGATAAATTTCGGCCAACGGTCAACGTGGTAATTGATGATTTTTGGTATAAAACCTTTAATGCAAAGAATATTAAAACTGGACTTAAATTCCAAGATAGAAATCATTTAGACCTTCGAAAAACGGAATTTGAATTAGGCGAAGCGCATGTATTGTTGGATGCAGAACTAGATTTAACAGAACTCGACAGAACCGGTTTTAATACAGATTTTACCACCGATAATTTAATCCTTGAAGAACTAATTCCAGCCTTTGATTTCTTTGGACTTCCGTCTTTAAAAACGGCTGGTGATGTTTCCGGCAATCTTTCTGTTGCCTCAAATTTAAATGGTCATATTATTGACGAAAAGGGAAAGATTGACAATACGCTAAAAGGCACCGTAGCATTTGATCTAGAGGATTTACGGCTAAAGAATTTTGACCCCATCTTGTCTACCGCCGGAAAAATTCTACGAGATAAAAGAATCAAAGACATCCAATTTTCTCCCGTCATTGACACCTTAACCATCGATAACGGAACCATCAAACTTCCAGAACTTAACATCACCTCGACTGCTTTTACCATATATATGATGGGTGATTTTCGGTACGATAATAAGTCCAATTTATTGATCTCCATCCCGTGGTCTAATCTCTGGTTTTGGGATCCTAAGGCCATGCCGAAAAAATTAAACTATGGTGAGTCGGGTAAAAAATTTCATATCCATGCACTCGGCAATCATGAAAACACCATGGATTATAAATTCCGATTTACTGGAAAAAAATGGTATAAAACTAGAGGAATGTTGCCGCTCTATCGTAAGGAAAAAAGATGGCAACGTCAGGAACGAAGAAGGTATAAACGAGCTCGTCGGAAGGTCAAACGAAGTGGGGAGAAGCGATTGAATTAAATTTTGTTGAATTGTTGAATTGTTGAATTGGTTGATTTCTAGGTCGTTTTTCTGTTGATTTTCCCGTTTGTTTCCGTTATTCCATCGACGTTTGTTTGTGTGACGTAGACGTAGATACAAGGCATGCCTTGTATCTACGTCTACGTCACACAATCGTTAACCAAACAACACCCTAAAATGACCGAGAGATTGCAGGAATTCTTATTAAAAATCGACAAGAATTCCTTATTTTTACCTCATTGCCAGATTAACCAAAGGAGTGAAATAAATTCTCCTAAAACCAATATTCTATGTCTATTGCCTCCAACAAGGTAGTTTCTAAAAAAGTCTTAATCGAAGGTTTTCGATTGCTCTGCACAGCGCGTCAGATGACGTATCTCTACGAAGAAAATTTTAAAGAGGTTTCTAAATATGTTCATGCCACTAGTCGTGGACACGAAGCCATTCAGGTAGCTTGCGGTATGCAATTACGTCCACAGGATTTTGCGGCACCATATTATCGAGATGATGCGATGTTGCTTTCCTTGGGGATGCGACCGTATGATTTGATGTTGCAATTGCTTGCTAAAGCAGATGATCCATTTTCGGGAGGACGGTCTTACTATAGTCACCCAAGTTTACGAGATGAAGATAAACCAACCATTCCACATCAATCCTCTGCGACGGGAATGCAAGCGATTCCTGCGACAGGAATTGCGATGGGTTTGCAGTATAAAGAACTTTTAAAATTTAAAGGTTTACCAAAAGATAAAGGTATTGTGGTCTGTTCATTAGGTGATGCTTCTGTAACGGAAGGTGAAATTGCTGAAGCCTTCCAGATGGCTGGATTGCGACAGCTACCGATCTTGTTTTTGGTACAAGATAATGGTTGGGATATTTCTGCCAATGCCGAAGAAACTCGTGCGCAAAATGCAGCAGAATATATTCAAGGGTTTCATGGTGTAGAAGGAATTAGCATTGACGGAAGTGATTTTGAAACTTCTTATCGAACAATTAACAAAATTTTTAAAACCATGCGAAAGGAACGACGTCCGTTTCTATTGCATGCAACGGTTCCGCTTTTAAATCACCATACGAGTGGTGTTCGAATGGAATGGTATCGAGATGATTTGGAAGAAGCCAAACTTTCCGATCCTTATCCTATTTTAAAAAATCAATTATTGGATGCGGGCGTTACAAAAAAAGCCATTGCCAAAATTGAAAAAGAAGTAGCGGAAACGGTGATAGCAGATTTTGCGGAAGCAAGAAAGGCCAAAGAACCAACGCCAGAATCTATCTACGATCATATTTTTGCTCCGACGCCAATCACGGAAGAAACGGGCGACCGCTCCCCTGCTGACGGAGAAATGGGCGTGATGGTCGATGCGGCGCTACATGCGCTCGAAGAAATAATGGCAGAAGATCAACGCTGTTTATTTTATGGACAAGATGTGGGTGCTCGATTGGGAGGTGTTTTTCGGGAGGCAGCTACGTTGGCGCAAAAATTTGGCGACGATCGCGTTTTTAATACGCCGATTCAAGAAGCATTTATTGTGGGTTCTACCGTTGGAATGTCCGCTGCGGGATTGAAACCGTTTGTTGAGGTTCAGTTTGCGGATTATATTTTTCCAGGGATCAACCAACTTTTTACAGAGGTGAGTCGGTCTTGTTATTTGAGTAATGGAAAGTTTCCGGTAAGTATGGTTTTGCGGGTACCGATTGGTGCGTATGGCAGTGGTGGTCCTTATCACTCTTCTAGTGTGGAAAGTATTGTTACGAGAATTCGAGGCATTAAAGTGGTTTACCCGAGTTGTGGAGCAGATCTAAAAGGATTGATGAAAGCAGCTTATCATGATCCAAATCCGGTGGTTATTTTTGAACATAAAGGTTTGTACTGGTCGAAAGTTCCGGGTACGGCTGCGGCCAAGACGATTGAACCTGCCAAAGATTATATCTTGCCTTTGGGATTGGCAAATAAGGTTTTGAAAGCAGATGAAGATAAAATTAAAAATGGAGAATCACTCGTCGTTGTTACCTATGGAATGGGTGTGCACTGGGCATTGAATGCTGCGGAAAAATATAAAGGTCGCGTGACGATTTTGGATTTACGAACGTTGGTTCCTTTGGATGAGGAAGCGATTTTAGAGACGGTTCGTTCGCATCATCGTTGTTTGGTTTTGACGGAGGAGCCGGCACGGAATTCATTTGCACAGAGTTTGTCGGGTTGGATTCAGGAGGAATGTTTTAGGAGTTTGGATGCTCCGGTTCGGACGTTGGGATCGGCGGATGTTCCGGCGATTGGTTTGAATAGTATTTTAGAGCAGGCGACGTTGCCGAATGTTGGGATGGTGGAAAGGGTGATTGGGGAGGTGCTGGGGTATTGAGTTTTGGGTTAGAGAGTTTTGAGTTGTTTCGCTGACAGGGAAAATTTCGGAGTTAAATAATTATTCAACATGCCATTAGAGCGTATACCTTATCAAGGAGTAGAAACCTTTTTAGAATTCTATAAAAAGAATGCTACAATGGGTGATGAATTATTCCACAAGAAAACGGAGCATATGACGAATGCTGTCCATTTAATCAATAAAATTTTCACGGAAACGGTTTTATATGGAGAAACTTCTCATCTTAGAATTGGGTTAATACCCAACGAAACAGAAAATCAACCTAAGGTTAGAATAGCTAATATTGGTTTCAAAGAATATTATTATGTTAGTTATGAAATACCAAAAGAAATAGCACCTTGGGATCATGCTTGGGTGGAAGGGAAACAAGTGTCTTTCGAAGAATTGGAAAAGTATATTTTGCTAGCCATGAAGAAAAGTGAGGCTTGGGATGAGAATCCGGAGCTCAATAAGTTGTATGCTAAAAATGGACTGTAAAAGACATCTTGTTTCGTTTAATTTGTTTATTTCGTTTATTTCGTTTATTTTACAGTGAATTTAAACGTAAAATACTACAAAATGGACTATTTAGAGAATATTTCTAAACCATCTAAAAAGGAACAACAACTGGCTATGGAATCCTATAGCGCGCTCGCTGAGGTGCTTGAAAAGCTTCAAAAAGATGATCCTGAAATAGAAATTGAAGAGACAAAAGAAAAAATTAAAGTTCCTTTAAATGCATTAAAATTACTGGCTAAAATTTTAAAAGTTACCAGTCAAGGAAAACCGATCTCAATCATTCCAATTGCCACTGAAATGACTACACAAGCAGCAGCTGATTTATTAAGTTGCTCTCGGCCACACTTAGTTGGACTACTTGAAGAAGGTAAAATCGCCTTTACAAAAATAGGCAAACATCGAAGAGTAAAATTTGAAGATGTCATGGAGTACAAAAAAAGTATGAAAGTGGAACAACAAAAATTACTCATTAAAATAATGAACGCAGACCAAGAATCAGGATTATATGATACATAGCATACGCTTTACGTGTGTTCTTGACACCAATGTTATTTACCCAATAGAAATTAGAGATTTACTTTTCTGGTTTGCTCATGATGAATTGTATACACCAAAGTGGAGTAAGCATATTTTCGATGAATGGGCCGATGTAATGAAAAGAAAAAATGTTAGTGAAGCCGAAATCAACAAACGAATCAATTGGGCAAACCAAGCCTTTCCGGATGCGATGGTAAAAAACTATGAAGGTCTGATTGAAAACCTAACACTTCCCGATTTAAAAGATCGTCACGTTTTAGCAGCAGCGATAAAAACTAATGCTAACATTATTGTCACAAATAACTTAAAAGATTTTCCTAAAGATTATCTTAATAGCTATGAGCTTTCTGCAAAAAGCGCTGATGACTTTTTGACAGAAACAATAGATCTAAATCAAAAGGTTGCCATTAATTCATTTAGAAAACTGGTGCTACATCGCAGGAATCCTCCTTTGGATGAATTTCAAGTTCTAGACAGTCTCAGAAAAAACGGATTGACGGATACAGCAAATTATTTACATTCTTTATTGTAGAAGATAGATTCTTCGAAATTATCATTTAAACCTTTTAATTTAACGACCTTCTACTCTTTAGAACAAGTGCTAGGCCAA
>CALGJS010000261.1 GCA_937927835.1 uncultured Saprospiraceae bacterium
GGAGCCGAAAATTCCGATTGGACTAACCCAGCCAATTGGTCTGCTGGAGTTCCAACTGCCGGATCGGTGGCTACCATTCCAGCTAATCCTGTCTCACCAGTATTTGGTGGAACACCCATTATCAATTATACCATCCAACTAGCAGGTATGTTGACCTTTAACGATTTTGTTTATAATACTGGAAACATCGTAATATTTGAATCTGGAAGTATTGTAAATAATGCACAATTTGTTAATGCCAATCGACGGATACTGGATGTAGACGGACATTTCGAAAATAATGGTACGCTTGATAACTTCGGAATGGTAGATGTTGCTGCTTCTGGAAGTTTAGATAACGAAGCGGGTGCTACTTTCAACAACAATAATGAGACCTTAGCTTTTGGTCCTGTTTTTAATGCAGGTACGACCAATAATAATGGTGAGATGAATATAATTGTTAGTCTTGACAATAGTGGTAATTTTAATAATTATGGAACCTTTGAATCGCAGTCAGGATCTACCACGGAAAACCGTGCAGGTGCAACAACTGAAAATTTTGCTGGAGGAAGTTACAGCGTCAATGGTGTTTATAATAACATTGGCCGGACCTTTAACGGTGGAGACTTTATTGTACAAATCGCGAGTGTTTTTACCAGCGAAAATGTACTGGTGAACCGCGTTTCAGGTGACATGGAAGTTGCCGGAAGAATCGTTAATAACAAGACTTTTAATATCAATGCCCCTTTAATGATTAATTCCAGCGGTATTGTTGAAAACAACGACCAGCTGAATAATAACGCCGGAATCGATATTGAAATTTGTGGAAATTTAATTCAACAAACTACAGGAGAAATCTCAGGTTCTATTCAAAACAATGGTAATGTTTATGAAATTAATGGAACTATCAATGAAACTAACTTAGAATTCGGTGAAACGTTTACCGATATAAATGGCCGTCCCGCTCCTCTTGCTGCTTGTAAAAATGATGCTTTTTTACAATTGCCAGAATCAGGCTCAATCACCTTTACTGCCGCAGATATTGAAAAGGGACGTTCCTACGGAAACTGTGGTGCTCAACTAATTTCAAGAGAGGTTAGCCCCAGCAGCTTTACCGCTGCGGATGCTGGTGTACAAATTGTTACGGTTACCGTCACCGATGAGTTTGGTAATTCTACCAGTTGCGATGACTTCGTAACGGTACTTCCTTTTACTCCTCCGATCGTACCGGTTGATGATCCGGATATCAGTTTTGAGTGTCCGGAAGATGTCATGGTGACAACGCAGGCGGGTGCTCAGTTCGCTCCGGCTTCTTTTACTATCCCAGAGGCAACTACAACTTGTAGTCCTGCTGGCCCAACTACTGGAACACTTTGCCCCGATGTTAGTAATTCCATCAGTGGATTTACTTATGTGGGACAAAGAGGTGGAAGTAAGTACTTTGTAAGTAATACTGCAGAGGATTGGAGTACAGCCAATACTATTGCACAAGCCAACGGTGGACATTTGGTGACCATTGATGACGCTGCTGAAAATGATTTTATTGTAGATAATACGACGGCTGCTTCTGGAAGCATCTGGACGGGCTTAAGTAATAATAACAACGGAGATAATTTTACCTGGGTAAGTGGTGCTGAAGTTAATTACACCAATTGGTTACACGGTGAGCCAAATCAGACCAGCAATCATGTCGCTGCTCGCCTCGTATTAAACCATGGACAATGGACCGATCGAACCATCGATACTCATTTTGAATTCATTATAGAAATCAGTTGCCACGATGTAGAACTTCCTGGGTTTGATTACTTAGGTGCCAACGGAGGAAGTCTGTATTATCAATCTCATGCTATTGAAAATTGGACCGATGCCGCCAGTGCCGCTACCGCACTTGGTGGAAATTTAGCGACCATCAACGATGCTGCTGAAAATACATTTGTACAAAATGCCATCAACCCATCCACCGGAAGTGTTTGGCTTGGATTGAGCAATAACAATAACGGAAACAATTTTACTTGGCAAAGTGGCGAGCCAGTTAACTATACCAACTGGAATGCGGGTGAACCCAACCAGACGCACTTAAACGTGGCAGCTCGACTAGTAAAAAGTCATGGTCTCTGGACAGATCGAGTGATCTCTAATACGCACTTTGAATTTGTGGTAGAATTACCAGCTCCAACCAGTGCACCAGTTTCAACTTGTGCTCCTACTGGTTCTATTCTGAGAGAAGTATGGACCAATATTTCAGGGATTAGTGTTTCTCAAATTCCTTTAAACACGACACCTTCATCGGTAGATCAGATTACTTCTTTTGAGATCCCAAGAAATGCTGCGGACCACTACGGTACGCGTGTTCGTGGTTATGTATATCCACAGGTTAGTGGTAATTACCGTTTCTGGATTGCCAGCGATGATAACGGAGAATTATGGTTAAGTACCAATGATGATCCTGCCAACAAAACCAGAATTGCTCATGTTCCTGGATGGTCTAGTTCTCGTCAGTGGAATAAATTTCCCGAACAGAGATCTGTGCCTATTTATTTAGAAGCAGGTGAACGATATTATATTGAAGCTTTACAGAAAGAAGGATCAGGAGGTGATAATCTGGCTGTAAGATGGAGACTACCTGATGGTTCTCTCCAGGCACCGATCCCAGGAAGTGTTCTTTCTGGTATAGAAGATTGTAGTGGTAACACTGGCAACGGTGATCCAGAATTAACCGTGACTCAAATCGCCGGTCCTCAAAGTGGTGGTAATTTCCCAGTTGGAGAAACTCCGATTGTCGTGGAAATTACGGATGCTTGTGGCAACCAAGAGATTTGCGAGTTTAATGTAATCGTAGAAGAGAATCCAGCGGTTTTCGAATTAACAAATTGTCCAACAGATATTACAATCAATACTTTACCTGGTGCTACTACAGCCGTAGCAACTTTTGACGCACCAAGCGCAACTTCTACTTGTTTCAGAGGTGGACCAATCGGTGTGGTACAGAATCTTGGTTTAGAAAGTGGTGAGGCTTTTCCAATCGGAAATACGCAAATCACTTACGCTGTTTTTGATTCTTGTGGAAATTTCGAAGGTTGTAACTTCAACGTAAATGTAGTGGAAGTATCGGCTGCTATCGCAGTTAACTGTACGGAAGATTTAGTCTTAGAAGCAATGGATGCGACTAGTACCGTAACGGCATCCTGGACGGAGCCTACGGCAACGACAGATTGTTTTGCAAATGGATTAACCGTTGCTCAAGTAAGTGGACCTGCTAACGGTAGCGATCTTGCGGTAGGTACTTACTCCGTGATTTATGTATTTACCGATGCTTGTAATAATACCGAGATCTGTGCTTTTAATGTAGTCGTTAATAGTTGTCCTGATATGGATGGTGATGGTGTTTGTGCAGCAGACGATTGTGATGACAACGATGCCAGCTTACCAGCTGCTCCAGGAACTGCTTGTGATGATGGAGATGCAGGAACAGAAAATGATGTAATCGGTGCGGACGGTTGTAGCTGTGCAGGAACGGTGATTCCTTGTTTCAGCGAAGGCGGCGACGCAGATGGTGACGGTGTTTGTGCAGACGTTGATTGTGATGACAACGATGCTAGTTTACCAGCAGCTCCGGGTACGGCTTGTGATGATGGAAATGCAGGAACCGTTAATGATGTAATCGGTGCCGACGGATGTACTTGTGCCGGTGAGATCACCGGAAACGATATTACGATAACTTGTCCGGCTGATATTATTTTAGATCCGGTACCAGGGAATGTTGTAACCCTTGAATGGCCGGTTCCAACCGGAACAACAGACTGTTCTTCGGGAGGATTAACAATTACTCAAACAGGAGGACCAACTTTAGGTTCTCAGATCAGTGGCCAAACCAGTGATTATACCATATCTTACGAAGCTACGGATGCTTGTGGTAATAGCACCACTTGTAGTTTTATTGTTACCGTTCAGCAGTTTACGGCAATGATTGAGTTTACTTTCTGCCCGGAAGACATCACCATTGATGCAACTTCTGCGGATGGAGCGAATGTAACTTGGCAAGAGCCTGAGTTATCTACCGATTGCCCTGACGGAGCCTCTCTGAGTTTATTTGCCGGAGGCTTAAATAATGGAGATGTATTCCCAGTTGGAACCACACAGATTGTTTACAATGCAAACGTCAACAGTGTTGGTGGTTGTGGAGGTGTTGGAACGGTTTGTATTTTTAATATCACCGTTAATCCATTGGTTCCTGTAGATAATGACAATGATGGTATACCAGCGGATGAAGATTGTGATGACAACGATCCAAGTGTACCAACTACTCCAGGCACTACCTGTGATGATGGAGATGCTAATACAGAAAACGATGTGATTGGTGCAGATGGTTGTACGTGTGCAGGCACACCGATTAACACAGATCCTGATTGTGATGATATTGTGGTTACCCCTGGTGTTGGAAATATTACGGTGAGTGAATTGAACGCGCCAATTACCAGTGTTCAGATTTTTAATTCCAGTTGGAATGAAGTCTTTAAATGCTTTGCTGATTGTGATGCACCTGTACAGATTGTCGATGCTTTGCCGGAAGGAAGGTACTTTGTAAAAGTAGGTTTCTATACGAGCTCTTACCAGACCATTTGTGTCGTAGAAGATTACTATGATGTATTGGGTGGTGATCCATGTGCCGCTAACGGTGGTGATGCGGATGGTGATGGTGTTTGTGCGGACGCTGATTGTGATGACAATGATCCAAGCTTACCTGCTACTCCGGGTACTGCTTGTGATGACGGAGACGCAGGAACAGAAAACGATGTGATTGGTGCAGATGGTTGTAGTTGTGCAGGAACGGTGATTCCTACTTGTACAGTGGCAGGAGGCCAAATTGCGTTTTTGGACGGAAGTACCGAGCAAACTATTTGTGCGGATGATGGCATTGCAGATCCATTAGATGTTAATCTATTTGGACCGATTGGTAGCAATCAGCAATGGATTATAACAGATATTAATTCAAATATCTTAGGATTACCAGCTAGTCCTCCATTTGATTTGGAAGGTGCTGGAGGCGGAACTTGTCTGATTTACAGTTTAAGTTTTGAAGATGGTGTAACAGGTGTTATGCCAGGTGCAAATCTTGCAGATTTAGCAGGTTGTTTAGAATTATCAAATTCTATTGCAGTAGTTAGATTAGTAGGAACAGATTGTCCAGGCCAACCGGTCGATAATGACAATGATGGAATTCCAGCGGATGAAGATTGTGATGACAACGATGCCAGTATACCGACAACTCCAGGTACTGCCTGTGATGATGGAGATGCCAATACAGAGAATGACGTAATCGGTGCGGATGGTTGTAGTTGTGCAGGAACACCAATTGAGACGGGTTGTAATCCAACTTATGTTTTAAGTCCTGGTAATATTACTGTAAACGGTCTTAACGGAGCGGTTAACTCTGTGAAATTATTAGATATTTCTAATGGTTGGTCAGATGTTGTTAATTGCTTTGGGAACTGTCCTACACCAGCAAGTTTTGATTTGCCTGCTGGACCTTACTTCTTACAGGTAAGTGTTCGGGATGCGAATTATAATGTTATTTGTGAGTTAAATGAGCGGATTACCATCACTGATGGTTGTACGACCGGAGCGACTTGTAATGACAATGATGATTGTACGACAGGTGATGTATTTGATGAAAATTGTAACTGTGTAGGAACACCGGTTGCGGACAATGACGGAGACGGATTCTGTGCTGTGGAAGATTGTGATGACAACGACGCTAGCTTACCAGCAACACCAGGAAGTACCTGTGATGACGGAAATCCGGATACGACCGGAGACGTTTACGGTGCAGATGGTTGTACTTGTGCAGGCGAAGTAGTAGGAGCATGTAATCCTACGGTGACACCACTTGATAGCAGTTTAGTGATCAGTGGTTTAAGCGGACCGTTCAATGTAATTCAGATATTTAATACTGCTAACTGGAGTACGGTTATTAATTGTTGGGGCGATTGTCATAATCAAGTATTAGACGTTGATCCAGGAAATTACTTTGTGAGATTAAGAGTCTTAGATGAAAGTTATCAGGAAGTTTGTTCGATTGAAACGAATGTAATTGTTACGGGGGGTGCAACTTTCAGCATCGCACCAGATACAGAATTTTTACACTTATTTGCTCGTGAAGAGAATCGTGCAGTTGGACTAAACTGGGTAAACAACTCAGAATACCGCAATGATTATTTTGTCATCGAACGATCCATTGATGGAATCAACTTTACCGAATTGAAAACGGTAGATGCTTTCGGTTATGAAAGTCAGGAAGTAACCAACTACGAAGACGAAGATATCCAACCTGCTTTAGGTGAAGGATATTACCGCGTACGACAAGTATTTGAAGATGGAACGATCCGTTATTCTAATATAGCGAAAGTCAACTTCGATATTGATTTGACAGCGATTGGTGTATTCCCGAATCCAGCGGAAACGGAAGTACAGCTGAGCTTAGTTGACTTTGCTGGACGTAGTGCAGAGATTCAGATTTACAGCCCACTAGGCGTATTGATGGATGCTGTAAGTTTGGAAGAAATTCCAGAACGTGCGATTCGTTTTAACGTAGCTGAGTACCAAGCTGGGTTATATACAATTACGGTGAAGGTTGATCAACGCAAACGTTTTAGTAAGCGTTTTGTGAAGATTGGTTTATAGTGAATTGGTTAATTAGTTGATTGGTTAATCAGTGAGTCAGTAGACCTGATTAACCAATACAACTAATTAACTAAATTCAAAATATTACTAAACATACCTATGACATATTAAGTCCGTCGGCGTTTGCTGGCGGGCTTTTTTTTTGGGGTGGGGTGGCGTTTGTTGTAGATGAAATTCATGAATTTTATTTACATCAAACTGACTATTAAGTATATTATTCCTCTTTTAGAAAAAGTTTGTGATTAGATTTTATTCACCAAAGTCTGTTCTATATTTTTATCTTTGTGTTACTTTTACTTTGGTGTTAAATTGAGTTGCAATATTAACGTCAGATTAGCCTAACATACTATCAATAATTGAAAACAATATGAATCATAATTTACAAGAGAAAACTATTCAAAAATTTCTTGAGAAAAGGCGTCCACCAAAAGAAATTAGATCTCAAGTTGATGTAGGAGCTACTTACGAGAACAGCGTTGTGGAAATATTTGAGATCCGACCTAGATGGGATAATCCAAAAGAAATTATTCATATTCCATTGGCCAAGTCTAGATATATAAAGTCTAAAAAGATTTGGAAGATTTATTGGATGCCAGGTAATGGTAAATGGTTGCTATACGAACCCAAACCAGAGGTTACCCATTTGTCTGAATTTTTAGATGCAGTGGATGAAGATGAGTTGGGATGTTTTTGGGGATAAGTAGCGAGTCTGATTCTGGAGTTATTTTTTTATACTAGGTTATTTTGCCTTTTTCTTTTTTCTATCTTCTCTTTTGGGAATTTGATTTGATCATAATTAAATAAATAGCTCTTGTATATTTAAAATAATCTCATTATCTTGGGTACTCAATTTTTTTTAAGAATTCCAATTCAACTTTTAACCTAAAATTAGTGGAATCCTTTATTTTCATTGTATTATACATTGTGAATGTTGAAAATATGACGCCTGTAGACTTTCCCCCCTATCTATCTATTTCAACTCCCTTGTTTTTTAGCAATTGTAAATAAAAATGAATAAATTTAAATCCCCATTCTAATTGAATCTGCATTATCTAAAAATCGTAATTAAAGTCTCCCAAACGCTGTTTTTTTAATTATTCCTCAGGTTTATTAGGTATATAAATATTAGTTGCTGGACTATATAACTAATGATACCGTAACTTTTTGAGAAATCAGTATTAGTCAATAATTATTGATTTGGCGAGTATTTTTTGCCTGTTAGCTGGTTTGCTGGTTGGCTAGTTAGCTTCCCTCTAACGCATTTTACGAATGAGGGAAGCCAACTAGCCAACCAGCAAACAGGCTAACTAGCTAAATTTATAATGCACTCCTCTCCTAATTAAAAGTTACCGAACCATTGATAACCTAACTTAACAGATAACATGACTTACTTTCTATTCCATAGAAAAGCATTGTTTCGGCATGCTATTTTTCTATTTTTATTCCTTTTTTTTGTTCCGACAATATGGGCACAAACCACTTATCAAAAGAAAAAGACTTCCGTCCAATTAGCACATGATAATAAAGGAAAAGAAGCTGAATTTACAGCGACTGACAAAGGTAACTTTAAGGTAAAACTCTTCTCGACAGCCCCACCTAAAATTAACAAAACACATCATTGGTTTTTGCAAATCATAGACGAAAATAGTGCTTTTGTCAACTTTGGAAATGTAACTGTTAATGGATATCATAAAAACGACAAGAACAAAAAATTCAATTATTTTAATCAGGTTACCAAACTATGTAGCGAAGGAAAGTATGTCATTGGATTTGTCAAAGTGAAAGATGTTGGTAGCTGGGTACTAGATATAACCATTGATAATTTTGGAAAAAAAGATAGCATCACGTTAGAAAAATTAGTAACTGAATAAACAACTTATAACATGAAAAAAAATACCACTCTACTTTTTTACTTATTCGTGCTCCTTGTAATGTCCACTCAATTGACCGCTCAAAACAATGTCAACGGAAGATGGGGAGGCTTGATTAATGCAGACATGATACCCGTAGGAGCTGCTAACTTGCCAGATGGACGAATATTAGCTTGGTCTGCTTTCGACAGATTTAATTTTGGAGGTAATAATGGACGAACCTATACTAGTCTTTTTAATCCTTCAAACAATACATTTACAACTACCCTGATTTCCAATACGGGACATGATATGTTTTGCCCGGGAACTGCCAATCTTGCCACGGGAGAAATCATGATTACAGGTGGTTCAAGTAGCAATAAAACGACCCTTTACAACCCTGTCAATGGAACGTTTTCTACGGGCCCAGAAATGAATACAGGAAGAGGCTATCATTCGACAGTAACCTTAAATGACGGTCGAGTTTTGGCTATCGGTGGCTCTTGGAGTGGTGGGCGTTTTAATAAAAACGCAGAAGTTTGGAGCCCAATGACAGGTTGGAATAACTTGGCTAATGTCACTTCAAACAACACCGTAAGACAAGGTGCTCCCGACGTGCAAGGTATTTTCAGAGATGATAATCATGCTTGGGTATTTGCAGGTCCACAAGGAAGCGTTTTTCAACTTGGTCCTGGTACCAATATGCACCGTATAGGAACAAGTGGACAAGGAAGTGTTACCAATCTTGGTAACCGTGGTAATGACACCTATGCCATGAACGGTAATGCAGTAATGTATGATAAAGGTAAAGTGTTAACTTCTGGAGGCGCTCAGCGATACGGAACTGACCCCGGTCAATCTGGTGCTTTACCTGCGTCCAACAGAGCTTACACTATTGATATCAATAACAATAACGCTACCGTTACACAGGTAGGAAATATGAAGAAAGCTCGTACGCTTCATAATTCGGTCGTACTTCCGAATGGTGAAGTATTGGCTATAGGAGGACTACCTACCAGCCGATTGTTTTCAGACTTGAATGCACATTTGGCTGCTGAAATTTGGAATCCTAATAC
>CALGJS010000262.1 GCA_937927835.1 uncultured Saprospiraceae bacterium
ATTCAGTCCGACTGGAAAAGGTTTCCTCCAAGACTAGATGGACAGCCTATTTTCTACCCTGTACTCAACGAAGCGTATGCTGAGCAAATCACTCGAGAGTGGAATGTTCCAACCTACGGTGTTGGACATGTACTAAAATTCGAAGTAGCCAATGAGTTTACGGACAACTACGAAGTTCAAAAGGTAGGTTTAGATCATCACTTAGAGTTGTGGATCTTAGCGGAAGATTTACCAGCCATGAATGATAAAATCATTGGGAAAATAGAGTTGGTAAGTTCTTTCTAAATTAGAATTAAACAAAAAGGCCTAGCAAGAAAACTTCTAGCTAGGCTCTTTTTTGGATTCATCCAAAACTTCATGTCTGAGTAAAAAATCCGCACATCCACAAATCTATTTCTTAATAAGCGGTCTCACCATCTTCCACTTTCTCATTACTTTTAAAATTTCTTTTGTTACAAAATAGTTTCGGTACCAACGGCTATCTACGGGAGCTATGATCCATGGAATTGAACTATTATTGATCGCGTACTCATAAGCTTTGCGATATTTATCCCAATGCTTTCTTTCCTCCCAATCACCATCATTATGTTTCCAGTTTTTGGTTGGATCATCAATTCGTTCTTGTAATTTTTCAAGTTGTCTCTCTTTCGAAAGATGCATGTAAAATTTCAAAACCGTTGTATTATTATCAAATTGAAGCAGTTCTTCAAAAGCATTGATCGCTGCCATTCGCTTCCGAGCGTGTGCATCTGAAATCCAACCATGAACTCGCTGAATTAATATATCTTCATAATGAGAACGATTAAAAATCTTAATCGATCCCTTCGACGGAACTTGCTGGTGAACTCTCCATAAAAAGTCATGTTTAAATTCTAAATCCGTTGGCTTCTTAAAAGAATAAGCGCTCAAGTTAATTGGCGAACAATACCGAAAAGCATTTTTAGTCGCACCATCTTTTCCACTACTATCCATCCCTTGAAAAATCACCAATAACGAACGTTTTCCTTCTGCAATCATCTCTTCATGCAACAAAGAAATTTCCCGCGCCATCTCTTTCGTTTTTTTTCTGATCTTGTCTTTATCAACGCCCTCAGGTGGGCGAGTAGAAATCCTAGATAAGTTAATTCGTTTTCTTTTTGCCATACTTATAAGTTTGAAATTTTAAATTCATTATTCATCAAAAGAGATCTATCTTAATCGAGAGCCAGGCAATATTAATTAAATACGCCAGAAGAGAACATTATTAATTATTCATTATAAAACTATTAATTATTCACCTAACCACGCATCTTCCCCCGCTTCACCAAATAACTCTGTAAAATCGGCTTAAACCCTTCATTAATATCCGCCTCCACAAAATCAATTTTATATTGTAGACATTTTACTTTCAGTGCCTCATTATATTTCAAAATTTGTTCCTTATAATACTCCTTAACTTGATTCGATTGTAAACGAACAGTCTCTCCCGTTTCCAGATCCTCAAAGATATAAGGTCGATTCTCAAATTCAAAATTTATCTCTTTAGATTTATCCACCACATGAAAAAGGACTACCTCATGTTTAGCATGTTTTAAATGTTGAAGCGCAGAAAATAACGCCTCAGAATCATCTGATTGTTCAAACATATCACTAAAAATTACGACCATACTTCGCTTGTGGACACTATCAGCAATCTGGTGCAAAGCCTCGGCTGCCGAAGTCTTTCGGTTCCGTTCAGGATTGCGAATCAACTCATCCAAATAAGTAAGCAATAAACGATAATGTGTGGTCGAAACCTTGCATCGGGTATGGGTATTTACCGCCGTATCAAACAAACTTAATCCAAAAGCATCTCGTTGCTTTTTTAATAAATTCATCAAAGCCGCTGCCGCTAAAGCCGAAAACTGCAATTTATTGACATGTCCTTTTGGATTCTTTTTAGGCGTCTCCGGAAAATACATCGAAGAAGAAGTATCAATCACAATCTGACAACGAAGATTCGTCTCTTCCTCAAATCGCTTGATAAATAATTTATCCGATCGAGCATACACCTTCCAATCCATATTCTTGGTAGACTCCCCCGGATTGTACAATCGATGCTCCGCAAATTCTACACTAAATCCATGAAACGGACTCTTATGCAAACCAATAATAAATCCTTCCACTACCTGCTTAGCCAACAAGTCCAAATTCCCCAAATCTCTTACATCAATATTATCTAGTAAACTATCCATCGGTTATTTTTTTATTAAAACAAGTTTGCTATAAAGACTATTAATTTTTTATTACAACACAGGAATAAAATCCGTTTTTATTTTAGAAATTTATCACGTTAAAAAGGCTATACACGATAAAATCTCTAGACCTCTGCTTGACCCACACGTTAAAGATTTACACGTCAAGTATTTTCTTAGTGTCTTTGCGACTTAGTGGCCTATTAAACCACAATCTACCACAAATACTAAACGCAACACTAGCCCTTCATGTTACAAACAAGAAAGCCTTCACTTCGCAATATACGAAATGAAGGCTTATTTTGAAGCCACAATTCAGTGACTAGGATGTTTTTCTATACGTGAGCTAGAATTTTCTCTTCTAACGCTGCTTTAGAAATAACGCCGACCTGCTTGTCAACTACTTCTCCGTCTTTTAGGATTAAGATAGTAGGAATACTTCGGACACCATATTTCATGGATACCTCTTTATTTTGATCAACATTTAATTTCCCTACGGTTGCTTTACCGTCCATTTCGGTGGCAAGCTCTTCAATGATTGGAGTGATCATGCGGCAAGGGCCACACCATTCTGCCCAAAAATCTACTACTGCAACTCCTTTTTTGTCTAGAGCTGCTTCTTGAAAGTTACTGTCTGTGAATTCGAAAGCCATTTTTGTCTGATTTTGCTAGTGAATAAAAAAGTTGAATGATCTAAGATCTTTAAAAATCTTTTTCTCATTCTAATGATATACATCTTTGACTTATTTAACACCTTAAAGAAACACAATGTTTGCCAAAAAATACGAATTGCACCCTAAATTGTTCCCACTACGACACTAAATCGCTCTATTTTTTGATTTTTCCCATAAAAAACCACTTCAAAACCTAATAACAAACCTGATTTTTAGCCAAAAACCACTTAATTATTCAGAACTTTACCGAACACTCCCAATTTCCACGCTAAAGAGATTCCTATTAAATACAATTATACCTTTGCACAACCAAACACGTTAAAGAGATACACGCTAAAAGAAATCCACACATCCGCACATCCGCACATTAAGAAAACAAATCCCCCCATATATCCTCCACATCCTCAATCCCTACCGACAATCGAATCAACCCATCCGTAATCCCGTTCCGTTCCCGAATTTCCTTATCTACATTAATATGAGAAGAAGAAGCCGGATGTAAAATCAACGTATCCACATCCCCCAATGTAGGAGCCAGTGTACAAAATTTCACCCGATTCATTAACCCAATCCCTGCTTCTAAACCACCCTTCAACTCAAAGCTCAACATCCCACCAAACTGCGACATCTGCCGCTTAGCCAATTCATGAGAAGGATGAGAAGATAACCCAGGGTAATTCACCCGCAATACTTCCGAATGTCCCTCCAATCTTTCAGCCAAAGTCAAGGCATTACTACTATGACGATCCATTCGCAATGCTAAAGTTTTAATTCCATTATTAGTTAACCATGCATCAAAAGGATTACAGTTGGTACCAATTAGTTTCATGGCACCCCAGATCTTAGTCTCCATCATTTCTATGTCAGTACCTACGATGACCCCAGCAATATTATTACCATGACCATTCAAATATTTAGTGGTAGAATGAATCACAAAATCAATTCCTAAAGTTAGCGGTTGCTGTAAATAAGGTGTACAGAAAGTATTATCAATAGCTGTTTTAACATTGTATTGTTTTGCAATAGTAGACAAGGCCGCAAGGTCTACACAAGCCATGGTTGGATTAGCAGGCGTTTCACAATAAAGCATTTTAATGGTTGGATCAGCCTTTAGTTTTTCAGCCACCAGATCTGTATTTCCTAAATCCATCAAGATAATCTCGATGCCAAGTGGAGCGAATATTTTTAAAAATAATTCCGTAGTCCCACCATATAAATTACCCTGCGTAAGCAATTTATCGCCACTCTTTAAACAACCCATTACTAAGGTAGAGATCGCTGCCATTCCAGAACTAACCATTACTCCTTTCGCAGTCAAGTCGCTTCCATGCGTTTCCAATAAAGCAATTTTCTCTGCCACCGCCTCAATCGTAGGATTTCCATATCGACCATACACATGACCTTTCGCCTTTCCAGTAAAAATATCAATTCCTTGATTAATATCCTCAAACTCAAAAGAAGACGTCGCATAAATTGGCAACTGATGTGGCTTCGTCGTCCGCTTCTCTGACAACTCATGCACACAAAGGGAATTAAATGATTTATTTTTTTTCATTTTTTCATTTTTTTTTAGAGATTTAAATATCCTCAATTTTAAACATAATCTAAAGGCCGTTGTTCTGCTTATGATCTTAGTTAATTGAAAATAAATATCATGAAAGCAATTTGGAATAATCAAGTAATCGCAGAAAGTAATGAAACCATTGTCGTAGAAGGCAATCATTATTTCCCTGCTGATAGTATCAATAAAGCGTTTTTTAATAACTCAGAAACACATACTGTTTGTCCTTATAAAGGAGAAGCAAGTTATTATTCCTTAGTAGTTCATGGTCAAAATAATGCAGATGCTGCCTGGTATTATCCCACCACAAAAAAAGGATTCGAAAAAATCGCAGGCTATATAGCTTTTTGGAGAGGCGTAGAAATAACCGAATAATCCTCCTTAGCCACTAACCGAAAAATCACGTTAAAGATATACATGTCCGAATCCCTCACGAAGCAAGTCCGGGACAGGTATGCGACCCATTCTTTAAAAGATATACACGTTGCACGGTCGAGTGTCTTTGCGTCTTTGCGCCTTTGCGAGAAAATACATCAGAAGAGCCAATCCGCACATCCACCAATCCTCACATCCACCAATCCTCACATCCAAAAATCCACCCATCAAACACCCCACTTAAACCGTCCAACCATACCACCCACCATCACCTCAAAATCTCCAGCCTCGACAATCCGTTTTCCATTCTGACCAATAAAACTCAAATCTTGTTCATTTAGTTCAAAAACAATCTTTTGTTCCTCACCCTTCGCTAATTCCACCGAAACATACCGCTTCAATCGTTTTACCGCCGGTGTCACCGAAGCATAACAATCCCGTATAAAACAATCCACTCCAATCGAGCCAGCACGTTTCCCAATATTTTTTACCGAAGTGCTTACTTTTAGAATATCTCCCTTTTTAATATTTTTCTTACTCAATTTTAGTTTGCCAAATTCGAATTCCGTGTAACTCAATCCATGACCAAAGGCCCATTGAGGATTATA
The DNA here is from genome assembly GCA_937927835.1 of uncultured Saprospiraceae bacterium. Classification (GTDB taxonomy): domain Bacteria; phylum Bacteroidota; class Bacteroidia; order Chitinophagales; family Saprospiraceae; genus JALZUU01. The sequence goes on from CALGJS010000262.1 coordinate 5,432, forward strand.
TCCACCATCCGTAATAATAGCAGCCTCTAATTCCTGAACCTCCGCTGAATATTTATGATCATAAGTTTGTAAATCATTAGAATATCTAGGATAAGAAAAAGCCAGTTTACCACTTGGATTATTTTCACCCAATAAAGTTTCTACAATCGCTTCAGCTCCTAAGGGCCCTGGACGGTAAGCCAATAAAATAGCTGCTGCATCCGGAACAAGTTTTCGAATAATCCTTGGACGGCCCTGGACCATTACTAAAATAACAGGTTTACCCGTTTGTATTGCTGCATGAGCCAGCGCCATTTGACGATCATCCAAAAGTAGAGTAGGAGAATAGCCCGGACCTTCTGCGTAAGCGTCTTCTCCCAAACAAAGGACAATCTGGTCTACTTTTTTAGCTGCTGCTTGTAATTTTTTAATATTGAAATTGTCTGCTGCTTCGTATTTACTTTTAGAAAAACAAATGACATTTCCTCTTCCTAGTTTTTCGGTCAAAGCCTTATGAATTGTTTTGACTGATTTAGGATATTGTTTGACTTCCTTTCCTTGCCAAGTCCAAGACCAACTTCCATGCAAACAACTTACATTATTCGCTGCCGGACCTGCCAAAAGAATTTTTACTTTTTTAGAAAGTGGTAAACTAGTTTTCTTTCCTTTGCCATTTTTTACCAAGGTCATCGTCGCACGTGCTGCCGCGAGCGATACTTGCTGTGTCTCAGTCGTATTTAATTTTACTTCTTCAGCCCCTTTCCCTAAAGGATTATCAAAAAGGCCTAAATCTTTTTTCAATTGTAAAATTCGAGTCACTGCTTCGTCGATTCGTTTCATCGGTACCACACCTTCCTTAACAAGGGCGATTAGATGTTTTGTAAAACTAAAATCAAATGGAACCATACTCATATCAATACCAGCATTGATGGCAATACCTACTGCTTCTTTTGGCGTCGCCGCAATTCTATGTCGGGTATGTAAACGAATGATATCTTCCCAATCCGTTACCGCTAGTCCTTTAAATTTTAATTCCTTTCGGAGAATAGTCGTTAATAATTTATAACTACCATGAACCGGAACACCGTTGATCTCTCCAGAATTAATCATTACGGTGGCCACTCCGCGGTCCACTGCTTCTTGAAAAGGAGGTAAGAAAATTTCTCTTAATTGATTTTCAGAAATATTAGTAGGCGTTCGATCATGACCACTATCAGGACTAGAATAACCCAAAAAGTGTTTCATACAGGCTGCTACCGTATCTGTAGCTCGAAGATCATCTCCTTGGTAGGCTGTTACAGCGGTTCCAGCCATCTGTCCACATAAGTAAGGATCTTCTCCAAAGGTTTCTTCAAATCTTGCCCAAGCAGGAACTCTTCCTACATCAAATACAGGATCAAAATTCCAAGGGATTCCAGCCGCTCTAGTTTCTATTGCGGTGACTTTTGCAGCCGCTGCTACTAAGTCGTTATTTCGTGTAGCCGCCATTCCAATATTGTGTGGAAATAAGGTTGCGCCTTTTACATAAGTAGCTCCATGAATAGAATCAATTCCGTAGAGTACTGGTATTTTATTTTTAGTTTTTAAAACCTGTCCTTGGATTGCCCCAATTACTTCGTCCCATTTTTTGAGCGAGAATGCATGTGTTTTTACGTTTAGAATGGAACCTACTTTTTTATTGACAACTGCTTCGGCTAGTTTTTTAGGATCTATCTCATCACTAGAATTATCCTTTAAATATAAGTGTGATGTAACCTGCGTCATCTGTCCCACTTTTTCTTCGAGGGTTAATTTTCGAAGCAATGTCTTGATATTCATGTATTGTATTTTGAAGAATGTTTTGATGTTATTTTTTTGAGAAAACAAACTTACGAAATCGGTTGGAAATAAACCTTAGTTATTTTGGATTAGAAGTATAGAATTTCTATCAATGTCTCAACAAAAAATCCTTTCTCCTGTTTACTCAACTTATTTGAATAAAGAAATTCATTTTAATAAATAAAATATGAGCCAACACTATATTATCATCGGAGGTAGCAAAGGAATCGGTCGTGCCTTGGTAGACGAAATTATTGATGCCGGTCATCAGGTAACTGTCTACTCTAGAACGCGTGGAGATCTTGACAGCACAGTAAACCATATCACCTTTGATGCCACCACCGATGAATTCCCAAAAGAGACTTTACCAGAAGAAATCCACGGGTTAGCCTATTGTCCTGGAAGTATCACCCTTAAACCTTTCCGATCGCTAAAAGAAGAAACATTCCTTGAAGACTTCCATATCAATGTCCTTGGAGCCGTCAAATCAATCAAAGCTTCACTCACCAAACTCAAAAAATCTGGACAGGGTAGTGTAGTCTTATTTAGCACCGTTGCCGTAGGACAAGGAATGGCTTTCCACGCCAGCATTGCCACCGCCAAAGCAGCCGTCGAAGGACTGACCAGATCACTCGCCGCTGAACTAGCACCTGCGATCCGAGTCAATTGCATCGCTCCTTCACTTACTGATACTCAACTAGCTGGTAATCTGCTAAGTACACCCGAAAAGAAAGAAGCTTCCGATAAGCGACATCCACT
>CALGJS010000263.1 GCA_937927835.1 uncultured Saprospiraceae bacterium
CGGTTTACTTAAAGCAATATTAGTAACGCTATTACCACAATTTAATAATGGTGCCTCAGGAATTCCAGAAGGCACTACTGTAATATCAGAAGGAATATCTAATAGAACTGGTCCAGTTGTATCGACTACTGTGATATTCTGGGTCTCCATGAATATATTTCCACAGTAATCCGTCGTAGTCCAGGTACGAGTTATCAAATAATCATGATCGCTACAAGTCCCGTTATCAGTTTGTGTAGTTGTTTCTGCAAAAGTAGTATTGACAATACAACCAGTCACTAATAATTCTGCGACAGCTGTGAGGTTTCCTCCATTCACTTCTGACAAAGCTCTTAGCTGTACATATTGTCCAAGTTGATTTGGGAAAGTAACTGATTCTGGATTTATTCCGGAAGTCCAAGTACCAGTAGCGACCGGACTTCCCCAGTTTGTACCATCCATACTAACATAAAATTCATAATCACCGATACGTCCTTCTGCATTATCTTGTCGAGGCAGGTAAGTAAATCCGGAGATATCTTCTATTTGTCCAAGATCGATCTGAATATTATGTGGCAATGGTTCAGGAATAGCTCCCGTACAGCAACATTGGAATTCCAGGGCATCAATGTCAATATCCCAAGCAGTGATATTAGAAAACCGGACAAAACGTGTATCATATTCTGTCACTAAATTATAATTAAAGAAACTAGAATTATTGGTAGAGAAAGGATTATCTCCTCTGTTTCGATAGTTCACTCCATCCCCAGATTCAGCGATACGAAGTGTAGGGGTTCCTCCTGTTGCTGGGCTTCTACGAATTCTGACTGTGTAAGGTGTTCCCGCAGCAATTATTTCTCCTAGATCGATGACTAAAACTTGTCCTTGATTATTAAGGGTCGCAAAGTTTCCATCTGCTGCACCAATAACATTGGTAGGATTAACAACTCCAGTATTTCCAACCCCATTGGTAGCATGACCTACTCCACAGGTAGTTGGTGGGCTACTATTTGTTAACCAATAAGTATTTCGATTTCCATCAATAGCTTCAGCCCCTCCGAAGTTTGGACCTTGCTGAGAGTCCACGGACCGACTGGTCCAACTATGCTGTGGTAGTAGACCTTCCTGGAAGCAGCTATCCTGAACGGTAGCAGCATTAATATTATCACAATTCAATGTAGTATCTGGACCAATAAGTTCTCTAATTGGGCTAATGGGTGTTTGTACAGGGAAGGTAACCTCTGCTTCTAACTTTGCACCGTTATTGGTCGCACTGGCAACGTTTCGAATAAAGGTAGGGTCTGAAAGATCATTGATAACTGCATTGAATGTAAACAAAATAGAATCATTCGGCAGGATAACACTTCCATGACGATAACCAAGTTCATCCAGCGGAAAGCCAGAATATGGGTTAGGATCATCTGCCAAAGCCGTAATATTATTTCCGATGATGGCATTTGTTGATCCATCAATATAAGTCAATTCGTCTGGTAGTGTATCCAATAAGGTTAGCGTTCCTACCGATAATGGAAGGGCACCTGTGTTTCGGATCATGATGGTGTAAAGTACTTCATCACATTCATCAAACATTCCATTACCATTAATATCTTTAGAGAGATCCGCACATTTTGAGATTGAGAATGGAATACCGTTTGGTAGTCCAACCCCTAAATCGAGCGCAGGTAATCCCGGAACAGCCGTCGCAGGGTCTTGTCCCCATGCACCGGCAATAAAGGCATCAGAATTATCACAAACCCAGATTCTAGTACCGGTCTGATCGTTATCATTGGTATCATATAGTTTTATCTGTCCCAGCTCCGGAATAAAGTATTCTTCATCAAATGGAGTTCCGAAATCATCCACAAATCCTCCACCATCTCCATCATGATCGATACAGATTCGGATATTTCCACTACTGGTACTTCCTTCCGGAAAGTCTGCGGTGATCCAGATCGGTGCAGAATTTTCAATGGTGGGTTGTACTCCACAGGCTACTACATTGAATTCCGCAATTGAAGTCCAGGGGCCGTCATTAATTTCTGAGTTTGCCACTAACCGAATATAGCGACCATTCGTTCGTTCAAATACTACTTTCTTTAGTGCAGGTGTTCCGTCAAACTCACTCGAAATGATCGGGTCTCCCCAATCTGCTAAATTATTTGTTATGTAAAACTCATAATCTTCAATATTACCTGTAGAAGCAGTCCCGTCGTTAATTTCCAGAGACCAATTTCTTAGTGTTCCGCCCCGACGGTTACCAGGTTCGGTGAGGATTAAAGTCCAAGTACCGTTCATTTCTTCTCCATTAAAATTAGATAGAGAATTTCTTGCCGGGAAAGATCCTCCTCCAAGGGGAGGACACGGGAAAGGCTGCAGGACATCGTTATCAAAAGTTATGTTGATATTGTCGTTAGGACCACAATTCTGATCAAAAACGGTAACGACTCGACCACTAGGACTTTGTAGTTGAATTCTCAAGTATCCAAGATAAGTATGATCTATTCGTAAATTTGCAAGATTTAAATCTTCGATGGTACCAGAAGAAGTTACGTTTAGGGTGGACGTTACTGTTCTTAGGCCAAAATTAGGAATAGTAAGATCATTTGGTTGTGTAAAAGTTTGATAGGTTGTCCTAGGATTAATTAATAATTGAGATAGGTTGTATGAAGCACCTAAATCAATTTGTATTTCGTGAGGGTGTGTGGTGGCACTCGGGGTACTTTGGGTATGCCAAAAAGTATTCAGATCTCCATCAAAAGCCATATTACCATTCTGGCTGGCATTTTCGTCACTATCGGTAGAAATCAGTGTCCATCCGGCCTGCGAAATTATATTTTCATTAAAACAATAAGTCGGATCCTGTCCAGGGGCAAAACCTGCAATCGTAATCTGTGAAGTTAACTGATCGCCGGGAATAAGTGCGTACCCCCAATCATGAGGCGTACCTCCGGTATCAATGGTAGCAATTGCATAAAAGTTTTCGCCATTTTCAGAATAAGTTCTAACTCCAGAATCCTCAGGAACTGTAATATTTCTTGCCTCGTTTGGTGGAATATTAATTGAATTAATCCCTCCAGTAGTTTCATAAAAAACTCTGATAGAGCTGGTATTTGGATTATAGAAGTGAATTGCGGTAGGATGGTCACTAATCGTTGAAACCGGACTGTAATATTCGTTAGACCACTGCTCTGTAGGTTTTAAAGTAAAAAATCGACTTTCAAAATGCGCACATATGTCTCCCGTTAAAAGATGAACCTGAATAGGTTGATCTGCGGTGATCATATCTCCTACATTAATATTCCCATCAATCAAAAAGCTCTCTCCTTCCGCTAAAACACGCGTCTGTGCGATACCGTTATCAATATAATTAACGGTTGTTCCATTTCTTTGCGCCATGACCACTGCCCCCGTATATTCAAACATTTTGGCAACATGCCTATTAACCCCCACTGGTATCTGATACTCTAATCCCCAAGACTCAACAGGATAAACCTCCAAGGCACCAGCAAAAAATGTACTAGAACCACTTGCCCAGTTAAGTTTTGTAATGGCAAGATTACCACGACTTCCAACTTTATCTCCTCCATCATAATCCAATACATCTTGCATTGTTCTGGAGTAAACCAAGTTATTTAAAACGACTATTTCAGCCGCTGAAAGGAAGTCATCAGTATCACCTGGTGCAGAACCATTTGCCAAGATACCATCTCCCCAAATTTCTGTACTTGGCTGGACTGGAAAACTCAAATTAGGTTCATAGCCATCTTCCCAATGGTCATAGTGAATAATTGTTCCACCCTCAACTACCCCAATAGAAACATAATTTTGAACTGGATCGATTGGATCAACACTATTAGGATTACAATTATCTGGATAGATACTTTGTAAAGCTTGCAACACTTCATCTTCCGGTGCAGGCAAATAATATGTTTCAACAAACTGAGTAGCCGATACATCACCGGAGCAAAAGTTTAAGGTTGAACCACTACTTTCTACTCCATTTCCTGCTATAAGGGTAACGGTCGAAGTAGCGGTACAAGTTTGTCCATTGTATCTTAGTTCAATATCATAAGTCCCTACTGGTAAATTTTCAAATAAGTTAGATGGTTGCCATCCTGTTACTCCAACCAATCGGAATTCAAAAGCAAAAGCGTTACCACTTCCACCCACCAGAATTCCTCCGTCTGTACTAACATTGGTGGTTGGGTGAATGATCGTTACGTTAGCAATTGTTGGCGCCTCTGTTACACCTACTGTTACAAGTTGAGGTCCTACCATACAAGTCCCCGCAAGATTTCTGACAAACATGAAGTAAGTTCCGGAAGCCAGACCAGA
>CALGJS010000264.1 GCA_937927835.1 uncultured Saprospiraceae bacterium
TGTGGCGTATTGGCCAATAACAAAATTTTCTGTCGGGCATCGAGTACATCGATAAAAATTTCTCGTGTATTATTAGCAGTTGTTATTTCTCCATTTACTTTATTGACCGTAATTCGATATCGCTGTACTCCTGCACGATTGGCTTCAAGCGTAATTTCTTTAGTAGTAAAAAAATTATTTTTATTAATAGAAATCGGGAACCGTTGTAGTACATTATTATTCCCACCATCCACAGAAGAAATACTCAAAGACGTATTTTCACCCACAGAATTAATTGCAGAGACATCAACTTGAATCGTAAATTTATCTCCGAGGTAAGCGATTCTATTATTAAAAATTCGTTTGATAATCAGATCTTTTTTAGCAATCGTATCTCCTAGTGCAATCGTATAGATCGGTGCAGCTAGTTTAGTTCCTGCATAAATAGGATTACTTCCTTCATTGTATATTCCATCTGTAGCCATGATCACCGCACCCAAATTTTGGTTACTATATAGATCATAAACATTACCAAGGAGGTCTGAAATATTACTAGCTTTATCGGTAAATTCAAAATCAATTCCTTCTCTCACTTCACTACCAAAAGCATATTCTTTTACATCATAATCTTCTTTAAGCGCAGTACCTAGATTAGAAAAATCTTCTTGATATTTCGTCTTTTCCTCCGGTGACATTTCTGCTAAAATAGATTCAGAAACATCTTGAGCCAAGACAACTACCGGTTTTTTAGTTTCGGTCAACGTAGACTTAAGTAAAGGAGATAGTAATAATACGGCAATGGCACCAATACAAAGAAATCGGATAAGCCCCAGCACCCAACTTAAGGTGGAGGTTCTTTCTGGAAAAGACTTATTTTTAAAATAGAGCACAAAGGCAAATACCAGTCCTAACAAAAGACATAATAAAAGATACCAAGTAGGATATGGAAAGCTCAGGTTATTCATGTATTCAGGTTGCGCGTATTAGAGGGACAAATTTAACCGATTTTAGCCAAGTAATTGCCCCAAATTGGGTTACCGTCCCCAATATTACGTAGTAAGTACGCAAAACTAGGGCAACTTGTTTTAAATCCCGCCTATTTCTCGTCCTTTGGCACTGAATATGTAGTGTTTATGAAAAAACTTTATAATATGAAAAACATCCTATTTTCCTTAGTGATACTCTTTTCTCTGACTGGATTATCTGCTCAGAATAACGAATTGGTAACGATGCCTGAACTAGCACAAAAAATCACCTACCTTTCTGATAAATATGAGGGGATTCGTGACCAAAAGAATGAGATGCTACTCAAATTCAAATCAACGTCTCAAGAAATCAAAGATATTGATGCTCGTCTAGCCGATCAAATGGGTATCAATTACGCTGCGGCGAAAAAGATAACTGATACGAACGGTTTTCCAAATCACGATATGGTTGGTGAAGAAGCGACCCACAAATTTTGGATGATGGTGCAGCATATGGATACCTATCCAGACTTCCAAATGCAAGTCCTCAGAAATATGGCTGGAGCGGTTGATCAAAACAAAGCTTCCGCTAAAGACTTTGCTTATTTGACAGATCGCGTATTGATCAATCAAGAAAGACCACAGCACTACGGTACGCAGGTATATTACGACAAAGAAGAAAAGACGTATAAGCCACACCCCGTTGACGATATTACACGTACCAATGAGCGTCGAGCCGAGTTAGGTTTGGCTCCGTTAGACGATTTCCTTGCAAATACCAACGAAAAGTATGAAGGTGCCATCAAACAGCAGCCAACTAAGCAAGCTCCTCAATTCGAGCGAATTCAGAGCGCGGATGCACCGAATGGTTCTAGGAGAGTGAGAAATCAATAGAATCGTTGAGAATAATTAATAATTTTAGAATGAATAATTAATAATGCCTGCCTACCGAAAAAGGTAGGTCTCTTCAATCGGTGAATGCCTTATTCTTATTAAGGGAGTAAGATACAGAACCATTTTAATAAAAAAATACTTCTCAAAAGAGGTGCTAAATAATTTTTAGCACCTCTTTTTCACTAAATAGCCCAACCTTGTCGTTATAATTATCGTTAAACTGGTGGTTACGCCTTTTAGCATTGGGAATATTGGTAATTTGTTTGCCTCTGACCTTAATTCTTCTAGCGGATTTCACTGTAAAAATATAATGATAATGAAAAAATTTCTGTTGATTTTTGGTGCGCTTTTCTTTTTGAGTGCGCCTGCCATGGCGGCTTATATTCTTTTGCCGATGGATACGGAACAAAAAGATCATCTTAAAGCCTACGGAATTACTTATTGGATTTTGGACAATAAGATGGAAGCTCATTGGCTTTTAAATTACCGAGGAGGAAGTTTTGCCTTTCGGCATAATGCACTTTTTGAAAAAGAATGTAAAATTAGAGGGGTTAGCTACCAGATTATTCCGGATGCAAAGTTCAATAAAATTTTATTGGAGATCTCAGATCCTGAAGTCAATATGGATGCCATCAAATTAGAAGTAGCTCCAAAGATTGCGGTTTATACGCCAGAAAAAAATGCGAAGGGGGAAAAAATTCAACCTTGGGATGATGCAGTAACAATGGTACTCACCTATGCTGAAATTCCATACGATGTGGTTTATGATAATCAGGTATTGGATGATAAACTTGCTGAGTACGATTGGCTACACCTCCACCACGAAGACTTTACTGGACAGTATGGTCGGTTTTATCGTTCTTTTCATACCCAACCTTGGTATAAAGAAAATGTAAAAAAGATGGAAGCCCTCGCCAAAGAGAATGGGTTTAAAAAAGTATCACAACTTAAGTTAGCCGTCGTTAAAAAAATCAAAGAATATGTTTTGGGGGGTGGTTTTATGTTTGCCATGTGTTCGGCAACCGATACCTATGATATTGCATTAGCCGCAGAAGGAGTAGATATTTGCGAAAGTATGTACGATGGTGATCCGGCTGATCCAGCGGCACAATCTAAATTAGATTTTACTAAGACTTTTGCTTTTAAAGATTTTGAGTTGATGAAGAATCCATTGATCTATGAATACTCTACTATTGATCATAGTGTTTCGAGACGTGTAACTCCGCAGACAGATTATTTCACCTTGTTTGATTTTTCCGCAAAATGGGATCCGGTACCAACGATGTTGACACAGTGTCATACTCGAACGGTCAAAGGTTTTATGGGACAAACCACTGCTTATTTACGTAATCAAGTAAAAGCAGATGTATTAGTTTTAGGTGAAAATAAACCGGCCAACGAACTCCGTTATATTCACAACGCATATGGTGAAGGATTTTTCACTTTTTATGGTGGACATGATCCAGAAGATTATAAACATTTTGTCAACGATCCAGAAACAGATTTAAGTCTGCATCCTAAATCTCCTGGATATCGACTTATTCTAAACAATGTTTTATTTCCTGCAGCGAAGAAGAAAAAGCGGAAGACTTAATATTTGATGTGCGAATGTACAGATGTGCGGATTTTTTGATTTGTGGATAACTGACCGATCCCGACTGAAAGGAGGGCGGCGTGCAACAGCGCGACGAGGGAAGGCACCGCGTAAGCGGACGGGATGGCATTCTTTCAGTATCCAAACCACCTAAATTCTTAATATTAAAAGCCTTTTTACGAAGAAAAATTTCTTTGTAAAAAGGCTTTTTTTGTTTAACGAAGCTTTTGGAATTATTGAACAACTTTATTAGACTTTATTTATTTTTCTTAATTTTCCGGTATATAATTTAAACAAACCAAAAAATCAATGAGCAAAAAGAAACTTAGAATCCTTTCTATTGACGGTGGTGGAACTCGTGGGATTATTCCAGCGACTATTCTTAATTGTATTTTTGAAGAAACGGGAAAATCACCTATTGAATTTTTCGATGTTTTTGCGGGTACTTCTACCGGCGGGATCATTATTTTGAGTTTAGGCGTTGGTCGTAAGACCTATGAAATTATGGAGCTGTATCTCAACGGTGCTAAAGATATTTTCAAGGATAATAAAATTGATGACATTCGAGATATTGGCAATTTGATTGGTGCTCAATATTCTCAAAACAAGCTAAAGGAATTACTAGAAGAAGCCTACGAAAATCAGACGATGGGCGACCTTAATGATCGATACGATGGTAAGAAACATTTTATGATTCCTACTTTTTCACTTAACCCAAAAGATTCTAAAGGGCGTACCCATAATTTTAGACCTGAGGTTTTTAATTCTTATTATATCAAATGTAATAATGAAAATCTAGTCGACCTCGCATTGCGATCAAGTGCGGCACCTACTTATTTTCCTATGTATCAAAACTATGTAGACGGTGGCGTAGCCATTAATCACCCAGCGATGGCAGCAGTTTCTTACGCCATTAACCATCATAAAAGTAAAAAGAAATCTTATTGTTATCATGCTCCCAAGAAGAAAGGATTGGAAATGGAGTTAAAAGACTTGAAGGTTTTATCATTGGGTTGTGGAACTTCCAACGGAAACTATATTCCCGAAGATGCTATTGATACTGGAGATTGGGGAATTTTACAATGGAAAGATTTTTTAGCAGACATGCTTGTTGAAACCAATATTTCGGCTTCAGAATATTATGTCAAACAAGTCTTAGCTCCTGAAAATTATATGCGTTGTCAACTTTATTTCGACAACCCTTCGACACCGGATGTACTACGTAAGAAAAAAATTCCAATGGATGTAACGGATAAGAAAAAACTAAAAGCGATGAAGCAATATGCTATTAACTATTTTAATGAAAACAAGAAAGAGATTATGGACTTTATTTCTTGATGTGCATAACTGACCGATCCCGACTGAAAGGAGGGCGGCGTGCGACAGCGCGACGAGGGAAGGCACCGCGAAAGCGGATGGGATGGATTAATTAAAAAGGGTATCCGACCGCTAGGTTATAATTAAAGTCTCTAAACTGTAATTTTCGCCAATCTCGATTAATCCAAAATTTATCATTATTATCTGGATCTGGAAAAGGATTCCGAAGTTTGATAGCCGCATCAAAGCGAAGTACAAAATAGGAAAAATCTAATCTCAAGCCAGTCCCTGCACCAACCGCAATTTGTTTTAGAAAATTACGACCAATCATATTAGTAGGATCAACAGGATCAGGACGAGGCTTCCAGGAGAGTTGTGATCCCTTACGATTTTCATCATAGTTAATGGTCCAGACATTTCCAGCATCCACAAAGAAGGCACTTTCAATGGTATAACCATATATTTGTAAAAGGTTAAACCGATACTCTGCACTCATTTCTAATGCAAAGTCACCAGACTGAAAAAAGGGAACTAGACGTGCATCAGGAATTGGATTTATAGTCAATGGATCAGCATATTCACCTGGTCCTAGCTCTCGAATACGCCAAGCTCGAACACTATTAGGCCCTCCAAGAAAGAACTGTTTGAGATAAGGAATTTCGTCTGAAAATCCATAATTAAATGCTACGCCAGTGTTTAATCGTACGGCTAATGATTGGTTATTATTAAAATATTTAAACCACCGTAAATCTCCTTCCATTCGAATGTACTGAGCATATTCTACATCATTAACAAAAGAGAATACCTTATTACTATTACTGATTGCATTACTTATTTTATTCGCTAAAAACACCTCACCACCCGACAACTCTAAATTTCCACGAAAATAATAAGAGGTATTATTATTAGTAATTTTACCTTGATTCGTATAGGTCAAATCACGAAATATAAATCCAGTCAACAACTGATCATCAAAGCTTCGTTGAAGGAATGGATTATTTGCTTCAAAATCAATCAGGTCCGCTTTTTTGTTTATCAAATATAAATTTATACCGACCTGAGTTAATTGAAACCGTTGTCGTTGATTTGGTTGAAAATCGTATCCATAAGTAGTATTAAAAGAGTTAGAATCATAATAACGAAAGAGAGATAGATTTTCATAATTAAGAGATAATCGACTTTTCGTTTTATCTTTTATATTATTATACAATTTATCGCTAATGACGCTTATTGCATTTAGTCCTTTTCCTATTCGAAAAATATCTACAAATCGGGGAAAATATAAATCATTCAATAAACTAACTTCTCTTGAATACAATAAAGTATCATTCGTATTAGCAATATCAAATTCAAAACCCAATCTAGCTCTAGTAGTAAACAAGGCAGCATTTTTAAATAGATTCCGATTTCGATAAGTAAGACTGGTCGAGATTCCAATCAAATTTGCATCTTCATTTTCAACACTAAAAGTTGAGTTATTCAATTCTAAATCTCCACCAATAGACATTTGTTTATTCGGAAAAAGAAAGACTTCAAAATTTAAAACATCAGCATTTTCATCATCAACTTTTTCTATAATATTGACATCTTTAATAATTGCTAAATTACGCAGTTGCTGTACTGATTTTAGAAAATTATTTTCTTGATAAATATCTCCTGGGCGAAGAAAGGTCGACTTTAAAATATTTTCTGCTTTTATTTTTCGAGGCATATTTTTATCAAAAATAAAATACACTCCCTTCTCCACTTCAACGGTATCTCGTTCACGGACTAAAGAACCTGCTTTTACATAGTAGGGATCTATATACACAGTCCCAACATGATACTTTTGGTGAAAACCAGTTTTGGGTGGTACGAGTACATCGTAATAAACTACGACTCGATTGCCTCGTGGCAGTCCTCGTGGTTTGATATAGTTTGCCTCAAAATAAGCATATCCTCGATTCTGCAACGCATCCGTTATTCGTTTAGATTCCGCATTAAAAAGGGCATCGCTGACAGGTCGTCCTGGAATCAACTCCGTAGTAGCAGCTAAATCATTCAATAAAATTTGAATAGCGGAATCAGGAGAATTAAAATAAACGCTATCAATTAGATATTGTACACCAGGAGTGACAATATATTGTGCCGTTGTTTTCTTTTTCTTGGTAAAACTAGTATCGCGGACGGTAGCATCTTTATAGCCTTTATTCTGTAGATAAAACGTCATTGTTTGGGCAGTAGATTTACTACCTTCTTTGCTATAAATAGATGGTCTTTCTACCACTGACTTTCGAAGAAAATTTTTAAATTTGGAGGTATCACCAGCTTCATCAGTGGCATAATACAAACGAGTATCAAGGTGAAGTTCCAAAAAATCTTCGTTGGGTACTTGTTTATAATTACCTGCTAAACCAGATTTAAGTCGTTTTTTTTCTTTACGGCTAAGCTTAGTCTCTTTAAGAACAATTTCATTCTTTTTTAGACGAGTTTGGCCTTCTGCTAATTTCCCATAAGGAAAACATCCACTAAGGCTCCACCCTAGGAGAACCAAAAAAAATAAGTACCTTAAACTCTTTATTTTCCCCACAAAAGTCCGTGTTAAAAATTTATTAAAATAAAAGAATGCTTTCAAAAAAGAACGAACAATATATCAGATCACTGTCGCTCAAGAAGTTTCGTCAAAAATATAACAATTTTATTATTGAAGGTGATAAAATGGTCAGTGAATTATTAGCCCAATTCCCCGACCAAGTTGAGCGGATTTTCGCTGTACCTCTTTGGATTAACCAATACGGCCACCAACTAAAAAAATCAGGCATATCAGTACAAGAGATTAACGAACGCGAACTTAAGAAAATTTCATCTCTTAAGACCCCTAATCAAGTATTGGCGATCGTTCGTCAATGGGAACCAGACTTTCAACCTGATCAACTCAGAGGTAGTTTATCCTTGTATTTGGATGGAATTCAAAACCCTGGTAACATGGGCACTATTTTGCGGACCGCCGACTGGTTTGGAATTGACTGGGTGATTTGTTCTCCAGATTGCGTAGATCGGTTTAGTCCTAAAGTAGTCCAAGCAACCATGGGTGCTTTATTTAGTGTAAAATGTATTCGTCAAAACTTTAAAAATTTAAGTCTTAAAAAATTGAATTTGCCGATTTATGGTGCTATCTTGAAGGGAGAGAATCTATATAATACAAATCTTAAACCTCATGGATTGATCATAATTGGTAACGAAGGCCAAGGCATTAGACCGGATATACTTCCTTTTGTAGATCACCCCATCTCTATTCCTCCCCACCACGAGGCTAGAGGCACTGAATCTCTTAATGCAGCTATTGCTACGGCGATCATTTGTGCAACGTTTAGAGGAGCTAACCCTACCTCTTAATAACCCCATCCACTGCATACTCTAGGGTTTGAATCATTGATGAATTTACGAACCAAAACTTATAGGATGACTGATCAACCATTAGATTATCAAGGAGACCTAAAACTTGTAAACCCAGAAGTAGACCGATTACGAAAAATGGGTCAATTTCTAGAAGTAGCCCCTATCATAATTCTAAGTATTGGGATGCTGATGCAAACGCAAGAACTTCCCTACTGGCGTTCTGTCATTTTATTAGGCGGCGGAATTTCTGTAGCCATCTACACGATCTTTTCTTACTTTATGTTTCAGTTAGAAAGATATACCACCGTTGAATTTACTTTAGGATTGTTCTCTGCCATTCTTTTCCCAATTGGCGTCAGCGGCATCTTATTTCCAGAAATAGCAGAAAGCTTTGACTTTATGACTTACTGTATTTATGGTTGTCTTGCTTTATTTGCTACTAGTCTATTATTATTTATTTTCAATATTACTGACGATCGAGCTAGTATTTTTTATCGAAGTTTGATTGCCCGCGTGATGGTAGTTGGGGCGATTTTGTTGCGGTTGTGGTATTAGTGGAATATATATTTGAGTTTATCTCTATAGTTCAGATTAAATATTCAATAACATTGTATTTTTATAAAAGTTGTTAATCAGTTAATCAGTCTTGTAGTAAGCCATCCTAACGATAAAAATGAGACAAATTATTGAATAAGTTCCTTACATTAAATACTTTTCTACGAACATAACCTTTCCTGAATTTATAGAAAGAATTCTAAAGAACAAATCTTTGATTGGAATTATAAGGCTCTATAAATTACCGCCTACATACAGGTAGAACTAATCTCCTAAATCGTAAAATTCATTTCAACAAATTATCTTTTCACAAAAAAACGCCGGTCTCCGTAGAAACCGACGCTGCACACACAACACGTTTTAAAAGTATTTTAACTTTGTCCTTCTGCCTTCCTTGTCAGACTCAAAAGAACAAATATATTATTTCATGACCGTTATATCTCCTTTATAGGTTTTGGTATAACCATCTAAAAATTCAATTTCAAAATGATAGACAAAAACTGCAGGGTTTACTGGCATTCCATTGAAGGTACCATCCCATCCATAATTTGGATCATCGGTTGGGAAATTTTCACCAGAGAAAACCAATGCTCCCCAACGATTAAATATTCTTAGATTCTTCACTCGAACTACTTCAGGGCCTCCATGAATCATAAACACATCGTTCTTTCCATCTTGGTTGGGGGAGAAGACATTTGGCACGTAGACTGCTCGTTCCTTATTTACATTAACTACAAATGCTTCCGTTATGCTACAGCCACTTGGCGTAATTACGGTTAGTCGATATTGTGCCGAATTCAGTGGTTCGAGACTTTGAATTAAACAGCTATCACAGAACAAAGAGTCGCCCGCAACTTCCCAAATAAAACTATCAATGGGTTGATTAATCTGCGGATCGATGTCCAGTGTTTCACCCAAATTAATCTCATCTGGTAATCCAAGATCCAGGACTAATTCTTCAGGACTAGTTATCGTTACTTCGCTCGTGGTTTCACAACCATTGGCATCCTGTACCAATACCTGATACTGTCCAGGAGGTAGACGAAAGTAACTCATTTGATCGTTTAATGGTCCATCACCAAGTGCCGTTAGGTAAGGAGCTGTTCCACCGATAATTGTATCAATAATAATTTGACCACCTTCCTCTCCATAACAATCTGGATCAATCGTTTCTAAAACAATATCAATCTGATCCAGAATCACTTCGGTAATCACCAAACTATCACAACCCAGATAATTCTCTAAGAACATCGTATCGCTACTTAATTCAGCTGGATCACAAGTGGTCCTCGAAATTTTAAATATTGATGGGGGCAAGAAGGTCGTATTCATCACTAAAACACTATCACAACCAAACTGATTGATAAAGGTATCTCTGACCATTCCTGCCATCAGTGGATCACAAGTCGTCAGTTCTATCGTTTCCATAGATGATGGTAATAAATCTGTAAGGGTAATAATAATACTATCACAACCAAACTGATTAATAAAGGTATCTCTGGCCATTCCTGCCATCAGTGGATCACAAGTTGTCAGTAATATTGTTTCTATAGACGATGGAATTAAAGCCGTAACAGTTATTACTACACTATCACAACCCACCGTGTTTTGGAAAGTATTCACTACCCAACCGGTATCCAATGGATTACAAGAGGTTAAAAAGATGATGTCATCTGAACTGGCCAATAAAATGGTTTCTGTAATTACTAAACTATCACAACCGAAGACATTTATTAGATCTTCTCGCACCAATCCAGTATCTAATGGATTACAAGATGATAGATTAACAAATACCGTATCCGAAGGTAATAAAGTCGTATTGTAAATGATCGTGCTATCCTGTCCCGTGCTACTACTGACCGTCAGGGTATCAATACCCGCTTGCAATGGATCACAAGTAGTATCAAGTACCAAGGTCGTATCTAGAGTACAGTTCATCCAGCTTACTGTTGTAAAAATTAGAGAATCACAACCAGCAACATTTATTAGGTTTTCAACAAAGATCCCAGTGTCCAACGGATTACAAGACGTAGCAAATAACTCCGTCGTATCGCTTAATAAAAACTCTACCGTCTCGATCACGATAGAATCACAGCCATCGATATTCATTAAACTATTAACAAAAATTCCAGTGTCCAAAGGATTACAAGACGTTGCAAATAATTCCGTCGTATCACTTAACAAGAACTCAACCGTCTCGATTACGATAGAATCACAGCCATCGATATTCATTAAACTATTAACAAAAATTCCAGTATCTAATGGATTACAAGATGAGGCAAATAACTCCGTCGTATCGCTTATTAAGAATTCAACTGTCTCGATTACGATGGAATCACAACCATCGATATTCATTAAATTATTAACAAAAATTCCAGTGTCCAGTGGATTACACGACGTAGCGAACAACTCCGTCGTATCAGACCCCAGCAAGGTCGTAGTCTCATAAATTAAAGAATCACAACCATATCGATTTACAAATTGATAAACAACCAAACCCGTATCAACCGGATTACAGGACGTCAAATCTATTTCTATTGTATCACTTGGAGATAGTGTAGTCGTTTGAAAAATAACAGAATCACAACCATATTGATTATTTAATTGAAATACTACTAAACCAGTATCGATTGGATTACAGCTTGTCAAATCTGTATATACTGTATC